>NZ_QKQR01000040.1:0-92127 GCF_008042305.1 Bacillus sp. AY18-3
GAGGGACGTTTTATTTATTTATTTATTTATTTATTTATGTATTCTATGTTAGTTTGACGATTCATTTAATGTTGCAATTATTTCATTTGCAGTGTTCTTCCCATTTCCAATACACGCACCAATTCCGACACCGTAATATGAAGCTCCAGCTAAGTATACATTAGGATAAAGATCCGTCATTTTTTCTTGTAATATTTGAACAGCTTGATTATGTTCTAAATGATATTTCGGCATTAAATCTTTCCAATTTGTAACTTCAACTACTTCTGGTTTCCCTTTAATCCCCAGGCTCTTTTCAATATCATATAAAGCGACTTGTACCAATTCTTCTTCACTATAATTTTTAATCGTTGCATATACTGGATTTGTACTCTTATAAAACATTCTTACTAATAGCTTTTGTTTTCCCGATGTATGCTTCCACTTCCGGCTTGTCCATGTACACGCATCACAATGTAAATCACTGTTTTCCGTTACGATAAATCCTGTGCCGTCCGCCGGTAATTGTTCATCAAGTATATCAAATCCTAAGTAAATACTTATAAGAGATGAGTTTTTAAATGTATGAAACTGCTCGTTTAACTCATTAGACCGTAATAAAGTTTCTGCGATATCATGCGGAGCTGCTAAAACAACATAATCAGCTTGGATTGATTCATGATTTGCAAAGGAGATTTCATAGCGATCACCTTGTTTCCTTACAGCAGTCGTTACAGCGCCTTTCTTAACGACTGTCTCAGTCAGCATTTCTTCTAAACGATCAATAATCGTAGATAGTCCACCTTTAAATGATACGAACTTTTTGTTTCCTGCTGATTGAAACTGTTTTTTATTCTCTTCAAAACCTTTAATAATACTTCCATATTTATTTTTATAATCCAGTAAATACGGTAATGTCGATGCCATAGTAAGTTCATTCAATTTACCGGAATATACTCCTGAAAGCACCGGAGCAATTTGTCTTTCCACTAACTCTTTCCCTAAAAAGCTTTCTAAAAATACAGCAAGTGAAGTATCTTTTGTAAACTCTTTATTTTTCGTTATAAAATCTTTTAAAGCAACAATTTTCCCTTTCGTTGATACTAGCGTACTGCTAAACAATGACTCCACACTCATCGGTATCCCAAATATAGTGTCAGATGGAATTGGGTGTAAAGTATTATCAGAATGTATGTAAGAAATACCCGTTTCGTTATATACCATTTCTTCTTCTAAATTCAAATCTTTTACAAGCGGCATAACATGTTCATTACGAGCAACGATAGAATCCGCTCCTGATTCCATAATAAAATCCTTTTCTTCTACACTATGGATTTTACCACCTAAGTACTCTTCTTTTTCTACAAGGATTAAATTTAAATCGATATTATTATCCTTTTTTAATTTTTCTAAATAAAACATAGTAGAAAGTCCCGTTATACCTCCACCGATAACAACAACTGTTTTCATATGTGCTGCGCTCCTAACCGATACAATTAATAATTCCTTTATTATTATACCCAAAAGTCCTTATATTCGACTAGCAGCTTGTGCATTCTGTAAGAAATTAGACAATATATTCGAATATATTTCTGGTTGATCGTTATGCACTAAATGACCAGCAAACGGAATAACAGCAATATGAATATTATCGTTTAATTGTTTGAACGTTGTAGTAGCTGTAACTTCATCTTCTGCATCTCCCCCAGCAATACAAAGTGTAGGTATTTGAAGATTAGCTACATCACCTGTTTCATCAAATGGGTACCAATCTTTAACTTGCCACGATTCAAGTAATGCTTTCCAATCACTTTTCTCATGAATTTCATTCATATACGTTATAACTTCTTTATTTTCCATCAATTCCTGATGACACTTTGCTTCATACTCCTGAGACTCTTCCCAATTTTCTCTCTTAACCGGAAAAATACCTGAAAAAGTTAATGTTCTCACTTTATCTGGATATTTTTTTGCAAATAATAAAGCGACTAATCCTCCTAGTGAAACACCAGCTATATGACATCTATCAATTTGTAAATGTACTAACGTATCATGTAAATCCTTTACAGATCGTAGGAAATAATTCTCCAACGTCCCCCCTGATCTTCCATGTCCTCTTAAATCAGGACGAATGACTTGATAGTTTTTTTCTCGAAAAAATGTTACCTGCTCTTCATACTCTACTAAACCTGTCATACCACCAGAGTGTAAAAGCACAATTGGTTCCCCTTCGCCTGAAATGTGCGTATGTAATATCATATATCTCCCTCCTTCAAAAACAGAATATTCTATCTGTTATTAGTATATAGAATATACATCTGAATTTCCAAATAAAAAAGAACTATAACATTTTCAAATCATGCCATAGTTCTTTTTATTTTAAAAACATAAAGTAATTAATCAATTTGTCTATTTCTTGACTTAATGCCAATACTTTTTCATGTTGAATTCCGTAATCCGATACTAAATATAAAAGTTCTTCTTTCTTTATTTCAATGACTTTTTCCAATTTCACTAATTCCATGTCGTTTTACTTCTCTCTCCAATACTAAAATATATGTATTTTAGTATAGCCTATTTACATAATTAGTAAAAGTAAAATAAGCATGTAAAATCTTACAAATAAAAAAATAATATACTATCAACAAAAAATTTTAAATTTAACCCTTTATACAGATCATTAGACTTCATTATGTATTAATAACAAATCGGAATTTCTCTAATGTAATATCTTTATATTCTGGAGCTCTCTTTATATGATCAAAATAACTATATGAGAATTTAAAAACATGCCCGAAATCCCATTCAAACGCACTATAGTCTTTTAGCCAAAATTGATTTTCTGTTGGTAATAATTAAAGGTAAACGATCTATAGGTGAGTGCAAGTTAATTTCAGTATTCGGCATAAGATATTGACTAGCACGTAACACGTATACTAGTTTTAACAGTGGACGTATCCCTCGTTGGAATATATCTCTATGCCCTAAATCATACATAATATTAATTGCATGAGAAAAAGTAAGCAAATGACCAATTAAATCATGATGCGCTTCCGCTCTATAAATAATATTAAATTGCGAGAGCTCCTTTAAAATAAACTTAGATAATTGTTTCGGATTTTTGAATTCACTTTCTATCTCATCGTTTATACTTAATTGTTTTACTTCCTTCGTCGTAAAACCAATCCACGATCTACCAGGAATTGTTTTTCGAAACGATAATATAAGGTTAGTAATCCCTTCAATTGCTTGATTATTCCCCCATTTTTGTAACTCTTTCATAGCTAATAAACTTAATGCAGCATAAATGACATTATGCCCCACCCAATGAAGTTCATCAATTGTATGCTCCATTGATTTTATAATCAGTTTTTCAGCACTTTGAAAATCAATTTCTTTTTTACTATCGATGATTTCACCTAAGTTTTGATTGTTCAACATCATTTTTGTTTGAGAATACATACTACGATTTATCTCTTCTTCCATATTGTTATCTTTCATAAAAAAATAACTAGCAATTGCAGCTGCTCCGAAATGCGCATGCCAAATATCATTTGTTTGTTTTTTACACTGAGAAATAATTGAAAGACCATCTCTTAAAACCGTTTTATTTTCCATCTATTTTTCCCTCGTAATAAAAATCACTTAATACTCATCCTAAAGATGGTGTCAATACAAATAAAATATGATTGGATTCATCACTTTTATTCAAAAAGCGATGTTTCACATTTGGTGGAATACGTACAACATCGCCTTCTTCTAAAAAATATTCTTTTCCTTCTAACTCCACATACACTTCTCCTTTCATAACAACAGCAATCTCTTCTTTATCTTCATGTGAATAGTGGCTTTCCGTTGTGTTTGCTTGTTTATTTAAATCCATTATTAACATTTCAATTCGTGCTTTCATAAAATCCGGTGTTAATACATCATATACAATGTGATCATTGTTCTCCCGATACACTTTTTTTCGATCTTTTTTCTTAGAAATGAGTGAATCTGTATCAATCTCATTAATAAAAAGTGTAAATAGCGGTACATTTAATGCTTTCGCAATTAATTCCAATACACTTAAAGAAGGATTCGCATATCCTCGTTCAATTTGACTAATTAGTGAAGTACTAATTCCTGCATAATCAGCAAATTCACGAATTGTCATATTATTTTTCTTACGATAACTTAATACAGTTTGTCCGAGTCTATCATGTATCATAGTAAAACCTTCCTTTCGTTCATCATATTGCATGTTTCGTTGTCTTTGTGCTGACATAGTAAACAAAGGCAAATAATCCTTTCCTATCGCCTTAAGGACTTATATACTTACCTTTGTACATTATATCGTATTTAGTTCATTATAATAAACGAACTATCGGAGGGACAAACTGTGAAATCACCTATTCTTTCATATTGCATCTTATTTTTCGGCGTATTCGCCCTATCAACTTCAGCAATTTTCGTAAAATTGGCAGATGCTCCTGCAGCTATCATTGCTTTTTACCGTTTATTTTTTGCTGCACTGATTCTATTACCGTTATTACTATTTAATAAAAATAATCGAAACGAGCTAAAAACAGTAACAAGAAGACAATGGGGATTCGGATTCATATCCGGGCTATTTTTAGCTGCACATTATGTACTATGGTTTGAATCATTACAATATACTTCTGTAGCGAGTTCTACAGTTATCGTAACGTTACAACCTTTATTTTCAATGATTGGTGGTTACTTTCTATTTAAAGAGAGATTTACGAAAGGAGCGGTCATTGGTTGCCTCATCGCTATTTCAGGAAGTATCGTCATCGGATGGCAAGACTTCCAAATTAGTGGAGAAGCATTATACGGAGATATTTTAGCCTTTATTGCGGCCGGAATTATTACCACTTACTTTTTCATTAGCCAACATGTTCGTAAAGATTTATCACTTATACCGTATTCGGTAATTAGTTATGGAAGTAGCGCCTGTTTTCTCGGTATATTTTCCTACATGCAGCAAGAATCTTTCATCCATTACTCTACACAAACTTGGTTGTGTTTTATCGGCTTAGCATTTATTGCTACAATTTTAGGGCAAACAGTTTTTAATTGGTTATTAAAATGGATGAGTGCTACTGTAATCTCTATGAGTATTTTAGGAGAAACGATTGGAACTTGTATACTAGCGTACTTTATATTAAATGAGACTATTTCTTTACAACAAGGGCTAGGCATTACATTTATTTTTATTGGTTTAGCATTATTCTTATTACAACCAAAACTACCGAATCACAACTAACAAATAAAAAAGCATGACATTAATTTGTCATGCTTTTCACTATTCATTATGTACAATTAAACCATCAGGTCTAAAACGACTCATCATAATTTCATTAATAAACTTTCCGTGAGCCTTCAAATTCCCTACTTTTATTCCCTCTTCTACAAATCCAAACTTTTCATATAGCGATTTCGCTTTCGGATTCGTTTCTAAAACACCAAGCTCTACTCGCTCTAACATTAACCAATTATCAGCTAAATCAAGCATTTTTGTAAGAAGTGTTTTCCCAATGCCTTTATTATGATATTCACTATCTACCCCCATAAACAAATCCCCCGAATGAGATCTACGTCCTGGGCTTTGGGTTAATCCAACAAATCCAACAACTTTTCCATCATACTCTGCAACAAATTCAAATTGATTTGGCGCTAAATTACGAATTCTATTTTCCATCGCATCTACACGCATACTAGGTAAGAAAACCATATAAGGTAATACATCATCTTGTATGCATATACGATGAATTGCTCTAGCATCTTGTATTTCTACCGCTCTTAGTTTGATCTCCATATTTTCTCCCCTCCATATTCATAACAATACATTATTCATTCTAGACCCCTGGGTGAAACCCCTTCTCTTCTATATTTCTTTATGTTATTTTTACATAATCATTTCAGTATAACATCCAATTTTTGAACAGCTTATCCTTATCTACAATTTGGTTAACTTTTTACTCTATTATATAACTCCAGCAGATTTTCAATTGGAATACCATTTATTTTCATACCAGTTATATCACAATTTTCTATTTCCATATTTTTCAGATTACTATTACTTATCGCACTACCTTCCAAATCACATCTATTAAATGAAATAGGATGTTTACCTTTTCCAAGGTTTGTATCTTTAAAATGAACTCCACCTAAAGTCACAAAAGAAAATTTACTACCGGAAAGATTTAAATCGGCATATAAAGAACTTTTAAAATTTATATTTCTAAACTTTGATTGACTCACATTACAATTACTCATCTTCAGATTCATCATATTGCTACCAACAAAGGAACTGTTTTTTAAATTCACTTGATAATACTCTGTATTTGCTAGATTACAGTTTTCATATTGGCTATTTTTCATATCATTATTTTTAATCAGGTTCTCTTTAGCTGACTCTACAGTTATTCTTTTTACATAACAATACTCATCTTCAGATTTAAAAATTATTTCATAGCCCATTTTTTCATAAAAATGATGATTATTAAGTTGTCTACTGGATGTTTCGAGATCCCAAACCCTTATGCTTGGATATTCCACTTCAATTGATTTAATAACATGTGATCCAATTCCTTTTCCTTGATAATCAGGATCTACAAAAATACGATCAATTCGACCGTATGACTTACCAGAAATCGTAACTATAATTCCTCCGATTATTTTGTCATCCACTATTACCTTAAAAGAATCCAGTTCTTCGATTGAATATCTCATCATTTCAACTGAAGAATAGCCTGGTGGTTGGATGTTATAGTCAATGACATCACCTTGACCGCATAGCCATCGTTTTGCTTCTTCATCAAATGTTCTTGTCATTATTTCTGTTAACTTTTCAGCATCTAAAATTGTAGCTTTTTCTATAGATATTATTATCATTTTTGTTTTCTCCTTCATTGTTACAAACCATTAACTTTTGTGAACGAAATAGTTATCCATTTACTTTCATTTTTAAATTTTTTCCCATTATTACATATGGAACATCATTTTTACTTGGATGAAATGGCTCTAATACATCAACCCAATCTAATCTTTCATATAAAGAACGTGCCTTTTTATTGTTTATTTGTGTTGTTAAAATACTCGTTCTATTTGAAATACCTTCTAATAACTCATTATGTAATGTTGTTCCAAGTCCGTCATTTCGGTATTGCGGGTGAACTGCTAACTCTACAAATTCAAAACAATCTTCTAACCATTGCTCTACTTGTCCAAAATTTAATGATTTTCTCATTAATTGATTATAGTACTGACCTTCTAATGAGCGATAACCATAAGTAAAACCAACGACTTCATTTACCTCATTCATTGCTACTATACCTTTAAAACCTGTATATTCTATATGCCTATTTATTCGTTCGATCATTTCATTGAAACTTGTTTTCTCAAATGCTCTACAATACAATTTTGCTATATTACGAATTAGGATCTCATCTTTTTCAATGCTCACGAAATTCACCTTATTCCGCCCCCTACTAAAATATTTGAACTCTTCATCAGTTATAAAATAAAGAAAATTAAAACTTTCATATCTATTTACTATTAAACTACAAATGAACCTATATTTTCCACAAATACTTATTTTTATTTTTGAAGGCTAACTTCCTGGTTTTTATCTTAACTTCTATTCCTTGTCGTTTAAGGTTTTTATTTTACATATTACATCTACAAAATATCCATTTACATATTTCTAGAAATACAACCACATACTATACATAAATCAAATGAAATTTGGAGGATGCCTACATGAATAATAAAAATGTAAATAAAAAAGAAAATGTTACCGAAAACGCTACACCTATTCAAAATGATAATACTGCAAATCTTAATATCGAAGAACAAGCAATGAACGGCTTATATGGAATGCCAGAAACTGCTATTGAAGATGCTGATCATGCTGTAACTGATGATTTGACTTCAAAAAATTAATAAAATACATAGAAGAAAGCCAAGGAAAATATCCTTGGCTTTCTTAACTATGCATCCACCTTTTGTACTTCTTCACTCTTTCTTGAAAGCTTTCCTGGCCAAAAAGCAAAGCGACCTAGAACAACTGTAATTGCTGGTACAAGTAATGGTCTAACAATAAATGTATCTAGTAGTACACCAATTGCAGTTACAATACCAAATTGAACAAGAACTTGAATTGGAAGTGTACCTAACACTGCAAAAGTTCCTGCTAAAATTAAACCTGCGGATGTAATGACACTACCTGTTTGTATAACGCCATTTTTTATAGCATCCAAGTGATTTTGTGTCTTTCTGTTTTTCCATATTTCTGAAACCATAAAGATATTATAATCTTCACCTAAAGCAACTAGAAATACGAATGCATACAACGGTATCGCACCTTGAATGGCCGGCGCTCCCATACCATAATGAAGCAATAGCCACCCTGCTCCTAGTGCCGAGAAGAACGATAATACAACAGTTACAATTAAATAAATCATCGCGACAATTGATCGTAAGTAAACAAGTAATAATAAAGCTATAATACTAATCATTACTGGAATGATAACTGCTTCATCACGTTCCGTAATTTGCTTTGTATCATATAATGATGCTGTTTCTCCGCCAATCCATAGTTGATCTTCTGCATTACTAATCCCAGCATCTTTTAATACTTTTTCTACACTACTTTTCAATTTAGGGATTTGATCTAACGCTTCAATTGAGTATGGATTTTCAGCTAAAGAAACCTCATACATTTGTATTTGCTTATTTTCTTTACCCTCTTTTGGGTCTTTTACTGTATTTACAAAAGAAAATCCCTCTAGTTCTTCTTTAATAGGAAGCTCTTTTCCTTTCGTATCAACAACAACTTTTACTGGTGCTAGTTCTCCAGCTGAAAAATGATCACTAATTAACGTAAACCCTTCACGTGAAGGCATATCTTTTGGAAACGATTCTAATAAGTCATATGTGTATTGAATACGTGGTACAAATGAAGCCAATCCACCTAAAACAAATACAGTGAGCATAATTATTGTCCACGGTCTTCGTACTACAACATCTCCAAGTTTTTCACTAAAGGCACCTTTTGATTTTTTAACTTTTACAACTTTCTTTTTCTTTCTAACCCATTCCTCATTCATTGAAGTTGTTCTCGGTATAAATGGGAAGAATGCAGTTCTACCGAAAATTAATAATAACGCTGGTAAAATTGTTAAAGCAGCAATTCCCATTATGAATACAGCAACACTAAATGGTACCGCAAATCGATGAAAGGCACCGTAATGAGCGAGTAATAATGTTCCTAATCCAAGTACAACAGTTAACGCACTCATTATAATTGCTCCGCCAGAAGCTTTAATTGCACGTTGCAATGCTTTATATTTACTTTCTTCCTCTAACAAGTACTCTCTATATCTCGAAATTAAAAATAAACAATAGTCCGTTCCAGCACCAAACAATAATACTGTCATAATGGATATCGCTTGGGCATCTACTTTAATCCATCCGTGATCAGCTAAAAAACCGAGTGTAGGACTAATAATACCGTATGCAAAGCCCACAACAAGTAAAGGTAAAATTGCCAAAATTGGTGAACGATACAGTAAAATTAATAAGACTAATACGAGTAGTACAGTAGCAACTAACAGCTTCACATCAGCTTGACTAAATAAGCTAACCGCATCAGTTTGAATACCTACAGGTCCAGATAATCGAACATGTAAACCAGATTCACTTATTTTTTGTTTAAATGGATCTTCCTTCACCTTACTATTTACTATCTTTCTTAAATCTTCAAGATTTCCTTTTAATATATCTGTTCCGGCAGATTTATTAAAGAATACCGGTGTGACAAATGATGTACCATCTTTTGATGCGCTTTTTGATAATACTTGTTCTGGTATTGTATCAAATGGTGGTAACGTTGATTGTTCTTTTAAAGGACTGGCCTTTAATTCTTTATAAACGTCTTGTATGAGTTTATAATCCTGTGACTGTAATCCACCATCTCTATACCATACTACTAATAAAGGATTCCCTGCATTATTCGGAAACTCTTTTTTCATAAGTGCTTCCGCTTGCTGCGACATAGCTGTTTCAGGTAAATTTTTCGGATTCGGTTCTTTTGTACTATTTACTTGTGGTAACGTAAATGAAAGTAATAATGTAATAAGAATCCATACTGATAAAGTTATCCATTGTGTATGCTTCCCTGCTACAAGCCTCCCTAACATATGTAACGGGTGCTTTTTCATAAAAACCCACCTTCCTTTTCTCTTCCACTATTAATTATATATACCGGTCGGTTAATTAATCAAGAATGAATAAAACTTTGTGTTATAATTATCTCAACAATACATGTCAGGAGCGAATAGATTTGGAACAAAAACAACGTCCTCTCGGAAGGCCTCGTCAAAATAAAAATACAAAATCTACAAAAGAAACCATTTTGGAAGTGGCAACTCGGCTATTTCTTACTCAAAATTATCAAGTCGTTTCCATGGATGAAGTCGCAAAAGTTTGTGGTGTTACGAAAGCAACCGTCTACTATTACTATTCAACAAAAGCAGATTTATTTACCGCTACTATGATTCAAATGATGATACGTATACGCGAGAATATGTCTCAAATCCTTTCTACAAATAAGACTTTAAAAGAAAGATTATTGGACTTCGCTAAAGTCTACTTACACGCAACGATGGATATTGATATGAAGAATTTTATGAAAGATGCAAAACTATCATTATCTGAAGAACAATTGAAAGAATTAAAAGACGCTGAAGACAACATGTATGAAGTATTAGAAAAAGCACTCGATAACGCAATGCAAATTGGAGAAATCCCAAAAGGAAATGCTACATTTGCTGCTTACGCTTTCGTTTCTTTATTATCAATGGGAAATTTTAAGGATGAGAACCATAATGATATTCCTTCAAATATAGATAACTTAGCAAAAGAAATCGTTTCTTTTTATTGGAACGGGTTAGGTCATTAATATTAAATAGATTTTCTTGAATAAAAGAGCATGTTTGAATTTTTTCAAACATGCTCTTTTATTTATTTACTATTAATTAGATTATACTTCAGCTCAGTTTAATAAAAAATTCCTCTTCAACTTTTACAAATTTTGAATTTGAATCTTTATATTCTCCTTACTTAATCCCCCATGGTAACAAACTACCGATTCAATATCAAGATTTGAATACCTCTTCAAAGACTGCTGTGCTTCCTTAACATTTAAAGTTGTTGGGACGTGAATTCCTCCTAACTGTCCATTCACACTATACATAGAATCTCCTGCAATAAGGGTTTTACTTTGTTTCAAATATAAACTAATATGACCTGGAGTGTGTCCTGGGGTATATAGAATTAGTATCCCACCGCAATACGGAAGTTCTTGCCCATCAATCACAATATCACTCACTTTTCCTTTTGGTGGATTCTTTACTTGTTCATCCTTCAGTAAAGGAAACTCCCCTTCAATATAAGGTTTATCTAGCTCGTGCGCATAAACTTTAATATCACTTACACCATTCTCCAATAAATCAGGAAGGCTACCTATATGATCTATATCCTGATGTGTCAAAATCACAACTTTTAGCTTATCAAAAGATACTCCAACTCTCTCCATCTCTATTTGTATATCTTCAAATTGTCCAGGGAAACCAGTATCTATTAACACTGCCATTTCATCATCCCATAAAAGAATTGGGTGAATAATAAATTCTTGAAACTCAAGTTGTAACATTTCTACCCCTTTAGCAATCTCCATATAGTCAGTCTCCTTTATGATGAAGTTTGAAAATATGCACAAGTACATCGGAAATATAAAGCCACACTATCTTTTAATAGGTTTTGTCATCCCAATAGAGAATGCCTCAAACCCTTTAGATTCATAATAGGATTGCAATTTTCCCACACACATAAGTTGAGGAATAACCTTATTTAGTTCACAGTGCTGGATTAATCGTTCTACGATTTCTTTTCCAATACCAATGGACTGATAATCTTGCAATACACATATACCACAAATAACGCCTGTTATTACACCATCTGATATAATACGCCCCATCCCTACTAATTTCTTATCATCAAAAGCATAAATTGCATACCAACTTTGTTTACACATTTGTTCCAATTCATTGAGCGTTAATTTAAGAGAATTCCATCCTAAAGATTCATATAACGCTAATAATCCATTGAAATCTGTTGGGTGTTCAATTGTGTAATTTATACTATTATTCATGTAAATACTCCTTATCCTATCGTTTGTTTGTATTTCATAAAATTACCCTAATATGAAATTACCTTTAACAAACTTCCATAAGAACAAAATAACTCCTTCTCAACATAAAATAAAAAGAAGTTAACCTCACATCAGTTAACTTCTTTTATATAAATCTATCATTATTTTATCAACCAAAAATCATACAACTACAGACGATAAGAACAAACAAAACTAATAAACTATTTGAGAAATAACCCATAGAATACTACCCCTTTATTTCATTATGTAAAAGATTTTAACATAAAATTATTTACAACATAATAACTGAAAAAGACATTGCATGCGTTAGTTATATATGTTTAGTAATATTTTATTTTTGGTCATATTCTTCTTGCCTAAAGCGACTTCTTATACTCCAATACTTAAGTTCATATAACCTCAAAACAATATAAATAAAGAAGACCTCGACATATCGATGTCTTCTTTTCAACTATGCTAATTGCTAACTCATGTTTTTTATTGAATAGATATAAAACCTTTACAAACAGGGCATATAAGTAAGGCATTCTCTACTACATAAATATTTAATCAGATCATTAACACCTTTCCTTTATATTCTTTAAATCTCATCCTCAGTTATTTTAATAGATTTCTTATTCGAAAAAAGATTTTTAAAAATTCCTATCCCTATAATTAATAGACCTATACCAACTAATTTATTTATTTGTAATGGAATGCTCTCCATTCCAAATAATCCAAATATATCAATGCATAACGCAACTACTAATTGAGTTATTAGACTAATGAGCACCGTATATGCTGGACCTAAGCTCTTTATTGCACCCATTATACAAATAATTAATCCGATACCAAACAACCCACTTACATAAAACAAATAATTTGTAGTGTAAAAATTAACGCTTATACTTTTCTCTGTAATGATATAAAATAGCACTGAACTTATAAGGCCTATTCCAAGAACACATGTAGTTGTTAACCACTGCCCTACATTTTCATTCACTTTCGTATTAAAAACAGATTGTAAGCTAATTAATATTCCTGCTAATATAGCTAAACTAAATCCAATCAAAATCTTCCTCTCCCTTTCATTACTCATAAATATTATCTTTAGCAACTTCCTTCATTTTAAAAAAGTCTTTAATTACAATAACTCCATTTCTCTTTTCAATTAATTTTTCTTTATAAAATTTTTGTAACACCCGAATTACGTGCCGATAACTTACTCCTATAAAATCCGCAATACTTGATATCGAAGTTGCATCCAAATCTTTTTTATACATATTCCCGTTACTATCAGTAGAAATAGAAAGTAAATAACTAGCTACACGTACTTCTACTGGATAAAGTAAATTAAGTGCTGTAAAACGAGTCGATATTTTTAATGTGTTTGCAATGTTTTCAAGCAAGAAGTTCATAAATATAGGATCATGTAATAACTTATTTCTAATTACAGCATGAGAAATAGAGATGGCTATAACATCTGAACAAGCTTCAACGACATTATGCGCTTTGCTATTTTGTATTAATTCAATATCACCAACAACTGCCAATGGATTGATAAAACGAAGGATCAGTTTCTTTCCCTCTGGTGTAATCGTATAAACTTTTACTTTACCTTTAACAACAAAATATAAACGATCCATTGCGTCATCTATATTGCAAATAAGCTCGCCTTTTTCAAAATGATTTACTTGCAAATAAGCTGTATCTATTTCTGAAAAAATTTCAAGCATTTTATTAGTTTTCAAATAATGGATAATTAACTCTGATCTATTCCCCACTTTCATTTCCTCCTTTCATTTACATATTAAATACAACAATACCTATAATCATTACTATTGTTCCCACAATATGATATCTCTCCATCTGTATCTTTTTTATTTGAAATAATCCTTTCATCTCAATAAGAGTTGCTGTTAATAATTGAGCAACCATAAGTGTTCCCGCTGTTAATGTAACTCCCATTGCATGTATCGCTACTGTTTCTGCACAAATGATTAACCCACCGAGTGCACCAGCTACTAAATATATTTTTTTCACATCCTTCAAATCCGCTATTTTCTCTTCTTTCTTTAACAATAATATTGTTGTTGCAATAATGAATCCAATTAAATGCGTAATAATACTTGTCGACCATATACCGATATGTGAACTAAGTTTCGCATTAAATGTGCCTTGAAGTGTAATAAATACGCCAGCAAATACAGCAAATACAATACCTTTCAAAAAATCATCTCCTAACCTTCTATTTCTGACTTAATTAAACGCTATAATCCTATAAAAGCAAAAGGACAAATGTCACATCAGTATGAAAATAGCTACAAATGAACAATAAAAAACACAACTCAAAATATTTGAGATGTGTTTTTTACTTTATCGTTATATAATATTTTAATAATTATAACTACGCTATATTAACAGGTTTATTCTTCATAACAAACTTTCCAAATAAGAAGCGCACAAGTGGCCCCATAATAATTAATTGTAATGGATACGCCAAAATGAAATTTTTAATGAAAATTGAAAAATACATCGATACAAATGAGTTTCCTTGTAATCCACCATGTAAATACATCATAGCCATTCCGTAAAAAGACATAAAGAAAACCATTCCGATTACCATAGCTGTCGCCATCGCAACTATAATATTTATTTTCTTCGATTTATCAAACGGTAACATGAATACAAGTTTTTTCGCACAAGGTCCAACGATACATATTTCAATTAATAATGCAATAATGAATCCAATTATTAGTTCTAATGCGATCTCCTTAATATGAATTGGCCCTCCTGCTCCATTCAGTAATAAATTATAAAACGTCATTACAATAACCATCCCAAGGCACATCATCATACCAAATTGGAGGTTTTCCTTTCTTGTTGTTGGCAATTTCTATCATCCTTTCTGTTTAAGTCATTGTCATTATATCGATTATGGAAACCTCTTCGTAAGTGAACATTTTGTGAACAAATTTAAAGCGTTATCATATATTCACTATACTTTCTGATCAAATTCTCACTCTTACTTATAAAGGTTTTATATATTTCAATGTTGAATTACTAAATTTAACATTAAAATACATTACTACTAGGAGGATAACCATGAATGACATAGAATTTTACGTATACCACATCGTTACAAGGGAAAAAATGAATATTGGACAAATCATTCATTTCGATAAAAATCAAACGAATACCCTCTTTCATTTCTTTTTTGAAAGGGAACATTTGAATTCTAACGGTGAAGATCCCATGCAAATTTTAAAAGAACATTATACAAATGAAGAATTACATATAAATAATGAAAATGCTAAAGTAGTTATGAATTATATGGATCAAACAATTAGAGCCGTTAGAGAAACGATTGTAGAAATGGTAAGACTACAAGAATTCCCTGAATACCCTTCAAGAATATCTTGTTTATATGCTGCAAAGAGCTATGAAGATGCTTTAAAATGGAAAGCATTATTTGATTCTTACAATCGAGAAGTTTTGCAGATTGTTAAACTACGAGTAATTGGAAATTGTTTTGAAGGTGACGGAAATCTTTTACCGAAAGAAGATGGTATTCCTTTCTCTCAAAAAATTGAACAAGCAAGAGAGTATTGGAAAGGAACTGTAAATAATGAACTTCCGGAATTACTAATAAACGGAAAAAGTGAAGTGGTGGAAATCATTGATGATTTTTCCACAATTCATATTTAATTCCTTACTAAATCATATAGGATGGGGATTACAATGAGGGAAAAAGTGTACTTCAATCATGATGGTGGTGTAGATGATTTAATTTCACTATTTTTATTACTCCAGATGGATAATGTCAAGCTTACAGGTGTTTCAGTTATCCCTGCAGATTGCTATTTAGAACCAGCAATGTCTGCAAGTCGCAAAATTATTGATCGCTTCGGCAAAGGAAATATTGAAGTAGCTGCATCAAATTCCCGTGCAAAAAACCCATTTCCAAAAGATTGGCGGATGCATGCATTTTATGTAGATGCTTTACCCATTTTAAATGAGTCTGGAAAAGTTGTAACACCCGTAGCAGAAAAACCTGCACATCATCATTTAATTGAAACTCTACTACAAACTGAAGAGAAAACAACTTTATTATTTACAGGGCCTCTTACCGATTTAGCGCGTGCACTATATGAAGCACCTGTAATCGAGGGGAAAATTGAGCGCCTTGTTTGGATGGGAGGAACATTTCGTACTGCCGGCAATGTACATGAACCAGAACATGATGGAACGGCTGAGTGGAATTCGTTTTGGGATCCTGAAGCAGTAGCTCGTGTGTGGGAATCAAAAATTAAAATCGACTTAGTAACGCTAGAAAGTACAAACCAAGTTCCATTAACTATAGACATACGTGAAAGTTGGGCAAAAGAGCGTAAATATATTGGTGTTGATTTTCTTGGTCAATGCTATGCAATGGTACCTCCTCTCGTTCACTTCTCAACGAACTCAACTTACTATTTGTGGGATGTATTAACTGCTGCGTTTGTCGGAAACACTAGCCTTGCAAAATCACAAACGATTAATAGTATTGTTCATACATATGGACCTAGCCAGGGGCGTACGGTGGAAACTGTTGCTGGACGACCTGTAAATGTAGTATATGATGTAAACCACAATGGATTTTTTAACTATATAACTGAATTAGCGAAGAAAGCTTCCACTTGAACCACTATCTATATGAAAAATAAATAGAATGGCATTATTTCAGACGATAAACCCCATATTTAGAATTTGTTTGAAACTACATATTTAACTATTGAAAAGAGTATTGAATTAACTTTCAATACTCTTTTTATGCAGTTTAATTATATTTGATTAGTGTAGTGTCTTACTAATTATTCATTTCATAACCATTTACAAAAAACGTAATTGTTTCTAATTCATCTTCATTTAATTCTCTATTTACGTCTCGTTTATACGCTTCCTTTATGTTTTCTTCATCGCCTTTATGAATTTCTGTATAAGTTCCTACTGTTTTTAACAAATGCATTTCTTGTAAAAACTCATCCCGACTTATAGCTGTCCCATGAGAAAGAATATAAGTTTCAGCATCAAATGACTCCAATTCTTCGATTAATTTGAACGTTCGTTTCGTCGTATAGTTCCATTTTGAAGAAAAGATATCTGCATATATACAGTCTCCTAAAAATAAAATCTTTTCTTCTTTCACGTAAATAACAACTGAATCATGTGCATGATCTCCGCCGACATGTTTTAACACGCATGTCACTTCACCAAGGTCTAATTCAATTTGATCCTGGAACGTTAAGGTCGGAGGAATAATTTTAATATTTCTCGCTTTTTCTTCAAACTCTTTTTTAATACAATCTGCACAAAATGCAATTTCAGTACCATCTTTTACGCGTGCGTCCAACGCTTCATCTGTCCATTCATAAGATACTAGTGGCTGCATTTCTTTCTTCGTTTCTGCATGCGCAATAGTTAATGCATCTTGTAGTACAGGCAACCCAAAAATATGATCCCAGTGCCAATGCGTTAATGCTACGAAATCAGGACTTGATACATTCTGTTCTTTTAGCATTTCTAAAAATAATTGTGCATGTTCTTCTGAATTCCCTGCATCAATCATTAAATTTTTTTCTTGTCCAACGACCATTCCTAATATAGGTCTATCTGTTTCAGAAACAGGTGTCATATACCAAAATGAGTTTCCTATTTTTTTAATTTGCTGCATAATTAGCTCCTCCATTTATTAATAATCAGTTTAAACAAATATATGTATGCCACTTGATAGATTATAGCTAGTGTTATTGAAATCTTTATCCAGCGAAAAACGGGATAATTATCAAAGGACAGAATAGATTATCGTTTTAGTTCCAATTTTTTTCGTTTCTATAATGTTCTCTTTCTATTGGTGATAACATTTTTGCAATGTTAGGACGTTTGAATGGAGATAATAAAATTTCATCAAAATAATCTTCTTTATAATATACATTCCAAGGTATAAGTCCATAATATGCATTTGCTAACTCAAGAAGAGTACCATCACTATAACTCATCGAGCCAGCAACACCAAGTCCGCTATGTTGCCAAGGAATTTCGTCTATATTAATCCTAATATCTATATTCCCTACTACCTTCCAATCACCCTTGTCTAATGAACTTGAAAGCAATGTTAGTATAGAGATAAAAGGATGATTTGAAATCTTTTCTACAGCTGGGATAGTCTCAGTATTCAAATTAAATAATCCACAAACCGGACTACCATATGACTTCCGTAATACCTGCCCAAATACATATGTATCATCTCTAAGATTCAGTAAAAATATGTCTCCCGCTTTCCACTTTTGCTTTTTAGGACGTTTGTGAGAAAGGAGTTTGTGTCCTGCTTCTGTAATTTCTACTTCTGAAATCGTTTCATTTATTAATCCATTAATAATTACAGCAATCTTAAGTATAGTAAATGCATTCGTTGTACGAATTACTACCTCACTAGAATCTTGACTAAAATCAATACGCTTGTATAAATCTTTTTCTATTTCGTTTCTAAGTATTTTACGAAACTGTTTTAATGCATCATAGTTTGTTTCAACTTTTAATATCTCTGCCAAGTCCTCCGTAATAAAAAAGTATGAGGTTGTAGCATCTGGAAGAAAAATATCTATTTTACCTAATGAGACAATCATGTATAATTCACCCACTCAAAAATAATAATTACTGATTTTCTTTAACACGTAGTACCTTCTCCTTTCCATTTAAATATACATCCCAATCATAGTCTTCAATTTTATAGAATCTACCTTCATCATTTCTTTCATATGCACATAAAGGTGGTTCCTCAAGAAAGTTTAAAATAGAATCATCCATATTCAAAATGACTCCAATTGAAATAATTTGAAAGTTTTTAGGATTATTGACATAGTCATCACTTTCATAGCCACTTAATATTGACCAACCAGAGTCACCTTCTTCTCTTGAACCCTCATTAAGAATAAAGTTAAATTCTCTTTTTTCAAGTACATCATCACTAACAATTACCTTCGTATCAAAATAAAAATCCCAATCTTTTGAAGCTGGATCATTATATTCCGTATCACATATATTTTCAATTCCAAATGAAATTTTATCACCTATTTTTAAATCTAAACGATATGGCTCATTGATCAGTTCCCCTACAAACTTTTTCTCATTTCTTTCAGTGATTTCCACCCACATTCGTTCACCATGAAACCCATCTTCGTCTTCGATTTTAGTTACAAAAATTAACTTTACCAAATCTCCAACCTTTAATTTCTCCAAAACTTCTGAGCTAGGAAGATAGAATGTATAGGGCGCTTCTTTATTTATTTCATAAACATTATCTAAGTACCAAGTCATCTTTTTCTCTCCTTAAAAGCTTTTCACACTCATATTTTAAAAATAACACTATTTTTTCTTCCGGCAAACTACTACCATAGAATAGCAGTCTTCCCCTAACTCATTTCCTTCCCAATCATTATATATATGTAATAATTCAAAACCATTCACTACTAATAATCTTTCTAACTCCTGTGGATACGTATAGCGAAGATCAATCGTTGTTTTCAGTTCTTCTACTTGCATATCACCCTCATAAAATCTTCTTGTTGTTATGTAATGCTGTATTTGCTGAATTGAATCGTATGTCATTTCAATATATAGATCGCATTTTCTTTCCTTTTCATCACTAATAGTTGTCCAATATTCTTCTGTAGATGGTTGTATTAATTCTTCTTTTGAAGGAAAACGTGTATCGAATATAAATATACCATTATCAGCTAACACATGATGAATAGATGTTAATAACTTATTTTGATCTGTATTCGTAAGAAAGTGTTGAAATCCATGACCAACCATAAATGCTAACAGAATTGTTTCTTCAATCTTTAATTGTAAACAGTCTTGTTGTAACCATTTTACTTTTTTACAATCCATAGATTTTCTCTTTGCTTCAGCAAGCATACCTTCATGTATATCTACACCAATCATTTGATATCCGTTTTCTATAAATGGAATTGTAACCCTTCCTGTTCCGCAGGCAATATCTAGAATCCATTCATTTTGTATATTTAGTTTTTGTGCCCATGATAGTAAGAACGGAAAATCTGACAGACTTTTATTTTCTATATCATATCGTTTTGGATTTTCGTATTCAGATAGACTCCATTTTGTTTGCAAACGTATTCCCCATTTCATATTTCCACTTAAGTTTAATATATAAATTATAACGAATTATTAGTTTTTTCTCTATAATCAAACATAATTACTTGGACTAATCTAACTTTCCTTTTCGTAAGCTAAAAATAAGTGGAAGAATCGGAGTGTGATACGATGGAACGATTATGGATTCCAATGATTGTTACGTTTTTTTCATTTGGTGGATTACTATTAGGCGGTGCTGTCGGCATTGCTACGCGCCAACTAATTGAAGAAAAAATGCATCGTTTATATGCATTATGTGGCGGAATTTTGCTTGGCCTTTTATCCCTTGAAATTATTCCTGAAACATTTGCAAGCTATGAAATAATTGGGCCTATACTTGGTATAGCTATCGGTATTTTAGTTATGAGCTTATTAGATAACTATTGTCACCATCCAATGATACATAAAAAAGATCAACAAGCGTGGCAAACTTTCCTTTTTCTTTCTTTTGCTATATTTATTCATAATTTGCCAAGTGGATTTGCTTTAGGTACAGCTTTTATTAATCATGCTGAATCTGCAGTTCCTTTTTTAATAGCAATCGTTGTTCACCATATTCCTGAAGGATTAGCTTTAATTATCCCCTTTCTCTTTACAAAGCATAAATATATTTCATTTTTACTAACAACTTTATTACTTTCACTTATTCTCGGTACCGGTACTGTTTTTGGTATTTTGATGGAAGGAAAAGCTCTTCATCTACAAGGGCTCATTATGGGAAGTGCTATCGGTTCCCTTGGCTATGTTACAATTCATGAAATGCTTTGGAAAGCAAAGAGACAGCTCTCTTTCCTGACATTTTTAACATGGGCAACTAGTGGATTTTTACTAATAACAGTATTTACACTATTCGCTGGTCATCATTAAAGATAATAATATAATCATTTGTATATTTTTCCTTTTTCTCCAAAACATAATAGTATCTACCTAATTATAAGGAGGAAAAATTATGTTTGGGAAAACAGCGGGTGAAGCTCTAGTTGACCTTTTAATTGACTGGGGAGTAGAACATATATACGGAATGCCTGGAGATTCCATCAATTCTATAATTGAAGCTTTACGAAAAAAACAAGATAAAATCAAATTTATTCAAGTGCGCCATGAAGAAGCTGGTGCACTTGCAGCAGCTGCCTATGCGAAATTAACAGGGAAACTCGGCGTTTGTATGGCAATCGCAGGGCCCGGTGCTATTCATTTATTAAATGGTTTATATGATGCTAAACTCGATAAAGCCCCTGTTCTAGCAATTTCAGGTCAAGTAGAAACAGATTTACTCGGGACGGATTTTTTCCAAGAAGTAAACTTAGAAAGATTATTCGATGATGTTGCGGTATATAACCAGCGCATTATGTCAGCAGAACAGTTGCCTGCTGTCGTGAATCAAGCGATTCGAATGGCTTATACGAAAAAAGGTGTATCTGTTCTTACGATTCCAGATGATGTTCCGAAATTCGAAGTAAAAAGTGGTGCTCGTGTTACAAATACTTCTTTTACATTACCTGAATTATTTCCGCAAGAAGAAGATTTACATGCTGCAAAACTCGCAATAAATGAAGCGAAAAAGCCTGTAATTTTAGCTGGAAAAGGTGCGAAACATGCGAGAGAATCTTTACTTACTTTCGCAGAACACATCGGTGCTCCAATCGTACTTACATTACCAGCTAAAGGAATTATTCCTGATGAACATCCACTTTGTATCGGTGGATTAGGATTAATTGGAACGAAACCTTCTTATGAAGCAATGAAACATGCGGATACTTTAATTATGATTGGTACATCCTATCCGTTCACAGGTTTCTTGCCCGAAAAAGCAAAAACAATTCATATCGATACTGATCCTGCCCAAATAGGAAAACGTTACGTAACAGATATTGGCTTAGCTGGTGATGCTGATAAAACATTAAAATGGTTAATTGAAAATGTAGAAAAACACGAGGACCATTCCTTCTTAGAGCATCATCAAGAAATGATGAAAAAGTGGGAAGAAAAATTACACAATCAAGAAGAAGATTCTTCTACTCCAATTAAACCACAACGCGTTATGCATGCACTGCAACAAGTAGCTCATGATGATGCAATATTATCAGTCGATGTCGGAAATGTAACAGTATGGACAGCAAGGCACTTTCGTATGACAAATCAGCAATTTATTATTTCTAGCTGGCTCGCAACACTTGGCTGCGGTTTACCTGGTGCACTTGCTGGAAAAATTGCTTTCCCGGATAAACAAGTATTTGCGGTTTGTGGTGACGGTGGTTTTGGAATGACAATGAACGATTTCGTAACAGCTGTTAAATATAAACTACCAATCGTTGTCGTCGTTTTAAACAATAATAAAATCGCCATGATTAAATTCGAACAAGAAGTTATGGGGAATATCGAATTTGGTACAGACTTAACAAACCCTGATTTTGCAAAATACGCAGAGGCGTGCGGAGGTATTGGATACCGTGTTGAGAATGTAGATGAACTACTTCCTGCTTTCGAAAGTGCGGTAAAACAAAATAGTCCGTGTATTATTGATGTAGTTGTAGATGTAAATGAAGCACCAATGCCAGCAAAAATCACCTTTGGTCAAGCCGCTGGTTATACGAAGCATATGATAAAAGAATTATTTGAAGAAGGTAAGATTGATTTACCACCACTTTAAACAAAAAAAGATAGCTGAAAACGATTTGTTTTATTTAGAACCAAGAAATAGGTATTTAGCATATGTATATCAATAATAGTTATATAATGTTGCACATTGTATAGACGAAAAAGAAGAGGATAGACAAAGCAGAAAGTATATGCATTATCTATCCTTTTTGTACTACATATGACCTCATTTACTAAAACAACATTTTTAGACCTTATTGAACTAACGCATGCGTTAGTTCAATAAGCATTTTTTCACAATCTTTACAGAAATGCTACCCTTTAGTTCAATGAGGAAAAACTGCCTTAATTGCAGCCCTTGCCTCTCCTTTTGTGCGTGGTGGGTGGTACTTCCATTTTACCAATGGATGGTTTCTTCTTGTTTTTCTTGACATAAAAAGGGGCCGGCCCCTCTAACCCTTTAACTGAAAGAAAACCTGTTCAAAATTGCCTCAGTACTAAGTATGACAGTGTTAAGCTCATTCCCTCGGCTATCTTTTCCCCTTCTGAAATAGAGACTGCGTAAAAAATTTTTGCTGTTCACGCGAGCAATCACCTGACTGCGACTTCTCGGCAAATTGCAGCATTGCGCTAAGCCGCTAATCCAATCAGCGATTTCTTGATGTGGAAGTAACTCTTTGTCAATCATCGTATCCACGATGTTTACCAACCGCTCATCATCCTCATCGCTAAAAATGTGTCTACCATTATGAAGCATGCCAGAAATAGCGACAAGAACCTCACGCAGCATTGCGACGCTGCTCTCCTCGCACTGCACCAGCTCGACAAAAACATCCGCACCATGAGACGCGCTGTGAGCCCAGCCTCCTACTGAAATGTAACCTCGCAGATCCTTCTCCTCTTTATAATAACGGAGCATCGCATGTATTAATTGCTCAATTTCCGCTTGATTAAAAAATGGATTCTGTCTGTGACGTTGCACAATCAAAGCGATAGGTAAAGCAGAGAACGTCCTTGTAAAAACTGACTGATCATCCTCGCTACCAATACTATAGAACAAATGGTTCTCATCAGTCAGAACAGTTAAGAGGCTTCGTAACTCCTCTTCACTGAATCTATTCTCTTCTCTAATCCACATATAAAACATCGAATAAATCAGGTTATCCCGTAATTCTGGCTGAGGATCGCCAATATATTGAAGTAACAAAGGTAAGAAATCTTGATGCTGCTCACCTTCGCGTAACTGATACTCATCCTTCTCAATTCTTTGCAAATCCAGCATCAATTTAGTCCTTGTATCGCTCATTTCCCCATCTCCTTCAACATTAACATAATCTCCTCTATAACAACTTCTGGCTCATCATGATGAATATAATGTCCACTTCGACTAGCAATCCGGTACTTGCTTGACGTTGATAGCCATTGGAATTCTGCTTGGAGTCTTTGCTCAATTTCCAATATTTCTTGAGATGGCCATCCCTCTTCAACATTGTCAGGTAAACCTCTTGTAATAATTACAAGAGGGAGGTTACTTTGCTTTGAATGATCAACGATTTGCTTATAACTTTGTATTTTATCAATCTTCTCACTATTCAACATAGGATTCTCGTAATATTCCCTATTTCTTGCAAGCAGATTTTCGGGTAGAACCTTTTCATAGGCAAGTTCTTTATATTCCGGTGCAGCGTCAACCAAAATCATACCGCAGATGTTCAGTGGATAAAGGCTGGCATATAATCTAGCGACCAAACCACCAAAAGAATGTCCTACCAATATATAGGGCTTCTCCACTTCAAGCGCTAGCAACAATTCGTTTAGCTCCTCGACTAGATTATAGCAAGTCGTCGGGACGGATGCGACTTGACTCCTGCCAATACCCGACCTGTTATAGGAAAAGGTTGATGTTTCTTGCGATATTCGGTCTTGGACTTTTTTCCATGTCTCATAACTATCGCCTAACCCTGCTATGAAGATTACGCTTGGAATACTGTTACGTGAATATTTATTTAATAGTCTGTGGTTATCACATATATCAATTATCTTTTTATTTTGTATAGTCACTTTTAATCACCCAGTTCAATTATAGGATTTACACTATCGATATTCCCATAATAATTCGATTATTATTTCTTTTAAAACTTTACTGTTTTTTAACTTCAGCTATCTTTTTTATTTTTGTACCTCTCTATAGAAAGAAAAATCATTCACATTAGTTTGTATTCGTTTCTCTTCCTTTACTTCTTTATCCTTGCTCTTAAGTATTTTTATATTTCCTAGTTTAATCGCATCTTGCATACTATTACTAACTAGATTTCCCGCTAAAATTGTCATACTATAAAAAGCAATTGGTATAAGTACAATCCATGTATGTGTAGTTAAATGGCGGAAGTTTTGACCAATTAGGCCAGTCCATTCTTTTGTTACACTATCTGGATCCATTCCACTGAAGGTTATTGTTCCACCAAAAAATAATTGCAACAAACCAAGGTGTAAAAGAAGCAATAAAGTACTCACAAATTGTTGGGCTACTAATAAAAGAAATGGTGGTAACATATGCGGCCATATATGGCGCTTCAACCTCTGCCATTTACTCCCGCCGAGAACAGTAGCTGCCAACATAAATTCCTCTTTCTTAATACGTTTTACTTCTTGCGCTACATATAGCATAACTGTTGGTACAGCAAAAAATACAAGAACTATAATTTGAAATGCCACCCGCAAATACAACGGCACAACTTCCGCTCCACTGTCAAACGTTAAAACTTCATTTAACATAAAATAAGAAATCATGACCATTGGTACAATACTAAAAGGATCAAAAAATGATGAAATAACTGGAAAAGAACGTTTACCATACATACCAAGAAGTAAACCAACTCCCCTCCAACTATAACTCGTAAAATCGCTATAATTATACTCGCTCCAACTGTCCATTTCGCGCCTTCTATTATTAATTGAACAATGTCGCGGCCTTTCACATCACTTCCAAACCAAAATTTACTTGATGGCGAAAATGGAGCTGCCTCTAGTTCTCCTTTTTCGTTATACATCATCGTAAGTTCGCGAATATTCCCATCAAAAAACACCGTATATCCAATACTAACAATCATTAGTACACTTAAAAAAGTAATACCTATCCAAAATCTCACATCTCTTTTTACAACTTGCCACATACTACACACGCTCCTTTATCACATTTTGCAAGAGTGTATGTAATATACGAAATAGTATAAAAAGCGGTACGTATAATATTACTAGACTCACTGTAAATATTTCTAATTTAGAATTTTCTTTTACAAAAACAAACATACCATATGTATTAAATATCCATTCAATAATATATAAATTGGAAAGCATAAATAATATATTTGTTTTCGCATAATAAATTGTCGTCAATAAAACATTTCTTGAAATATGATGTGTCAAAATATGCTGTAAGCTTAATCCTTTACTCTTGGCAAACAAACTATAATCTTTCTCTAACTCTTCTTTAAATCGTAATAACAACAGTTTAATAAACAATAAAGTTGTTGGTATTGTAAGACATATGATCGGTAACAAACGTATTCTTTCTTCCCCTAATCCAGCCAGTTTGACCGACATAAATCCTGTTTTTTGAAAAAGAATTACGACAAGAAGTTTTGATACTAATATAAGTAATATATCCGGTATACTCTCCAGCGTAAGAAAAACCCCGTTCCATATTCTTTGCTTCATATGAGAACGCTGCAATACCCAAACGACAAGTACATACGCTATAAGCAAAGATAGTAAAAACGCTGAGAGAAATACAGTCATTGTTTCAATATAATGAATCCATATTTGCGGAAATAATTTTCTTGAGTCCCGAAATCCATATGTTATTTCACCCGGTTGAAGTAACTTCCCTCCAAGAAATACAATCGTGTTCCAAAAAACAATTAAATCAATTTGCAATCCCTTAAATAAACGTGGCAGTGCACCTAGGCAGATTATGCATAAAATAGCAGCTACTAGCTGTAAACAAGTAACCCCCCACCATTTAACAATTCGCATCAACATAACGATTTCTCCTTACTATCCGATAGAATATTCAGAAATAAAAAACCAGATATTACATCTCTTCAGCTATACTTTGCATCCGCTTCTTCCCACTAGGTAAAATAGCTTGATATAAACACGTAACTAAAAATAATAAACCAAATAAAATAATATACAATGTATCTGCACGAATCCATTTCGGGAACAGCATCGCTATCGCACCAAGAGATAAAAGTTGAAATCCTGTCGTTAATGGGCTAAGTAAACTTTGAACGCGTCCCATAAATGATTCTTCTACAATTTCATACATCCAGCCCATGATTGCAACATTAATAAATGGTAAAAAGAAAGTCGCAAAAGCGATACATACATAAAAAGACCATACGTAGTTTACAAAGTAACACATACCGAAAAAGACCCCTGAGCCCGCCATACCAAATACAATAATAGGTTTGGGTGCATATTTCTTACCTACACTTGTTGCTATTATACTTCCAATTAGTAATGAAACCCCTCCAACTACACCGCCTACCATCGCTAAACTTTCATACGTTGCTGGTGCTAATTTATATTTTAATATGTAAGTTGTTGATACGCTTAAAATACCATTCAATAATCCAAAAACGATAAATCCTAGAAGTAATTTTTTTAAAGTTTCATTTTGGTATATATACTTGATCCCTTCTTGAAACTCTGTTATTAACATCTTCAAATTAACTTCTTTCCATTTTGTTCTCCCATTTGGCAAACGAACTTTTTCTGGAATGGATATCGTTTGAATCAAAATACCACTCATAATAAAGGTGAGCGTATTTACTAAAACACTCCCATAAACTCCAAAAGTCCAGTACACCATCGTTGCAATTCCTACACCAAATAAAGCATACAAACTATTTATCATTTGATTAATCCCTGCTGCTGCGCCATATTGGTCTGATTCAACTACTCCCTGTATCATCGACTGTTCTGATGGAGAGAAAAATTGTATACATGCATTTTCCAAAAATAAAAATATAAAGACGAGTATAATCATTCCGTAATAAAGCGAAATTAGAATTCCGATATTACAGAGCGAACAACATATGTTACTTACCATACAAATACGCTGTCTATCAAAGCGATCCACTACTGTCCCTACTAATAGAAAAAAGATTAATGCAGGTAATGCAATCATAATTTGTGTCATCGTTGCGTAAACTGGTTGCTTTCCGTATTGATCTAACAAGTAAAACATTAAAGAAATTCCAGCAATCATAGAACCGAGTCGCTCTAAAATATTTGCTAGAAAAAAACGTGCGTACACTTTGTTGCGAAATAACTGTAACATTTCTTTCATACTTCTTATCCTTTCTCTCGACAAAATAGTATTATTTTAGTCATTTCTTGGAAGTTACATTATATTTTTCGACCATTATCCAATCTTTTCCTTCTTTATAAAAAACAAAAAAAGAGCCCTTGTTTTCTAAACAAAGACTCTTTTCATATCATAAACTATTTAGCTACCTCTTCTTTCGGCATTACCATACCTTTGTAAAGTTGAACAGTTATCCAGTAATAGATGAAATAAATGACTAAGAAAATCCCTATCGGCACCCACACCTTTACAAACGGGTCAACTAATATAAAGCTAAATAAGTTAAGCCCTACTAACACGTGGGAAATTCCAATAATCGCTGGGAAGATAAATAAATATGAAATTTCTTTATATATACTTTTTGTTAACATACTACGTCTCACACCGATTTTTCGTAACATTTCATAACGGCGTACGTCACGAGAAGCACCTGTTAAAATTTTGAACATAAGAGAACTTGCCATCATCGCTAAAAAGGCAATCCCGAGGAAAAACCCCATAAACATTGTTCCGCTCATGAAACTGTTCATAAACTGATAAATTGTCATTTTCGTAAATAAGTCTACTTTTGCACCTGTTGTTTTTTCAATTTGTTCTTTTTGTCTCTTGTCTATTTCAATTAACAACGGTTTATATTTTTTCATATCATCTACTTTTGCTAATGTTACACTATGTTCCGTTCCTTGAACTGCTTTGTAGTGTTCTTCATCAGCAATTCTTACAGGTTTTCCGTTAAATTGATTATGTGTAATTTGTATTTCTCTTACAACCGCATCTTCCCAATCCCTTGGCATACGAGGAAGTTTATTGGCTGCTTCAGGAGCTTCCAAAGCAGAATAAACAGGTTCAGTTAAAGGTTCAGCCACACGTTTACGAGCAGGTTCTTTTAAAGTTTTTGTATCAAAGTGGTCTGAAACAAGTGGTGGTTTCTCAGTTAAGTCGTTACGTAAATAATAAACCGCTTCTCCATCTACTTTATACTTATACTTGCTTTCTTCCACAATTTCCATTTCTTTTAAGGCTGCTTTATCTTGATCATTTGGATCATGAATTACGACATCATATACACGAGAGAAGTCTGTCATAATACCTACATTTTTTTGGAACGCCATCCCTGCCGTCATCGCACCTGCACCTAATGCAATTAACATCGCTACGGTACCTAATACTCTCGATAAACTATTTACTCGAAAGCGTAGCTGTGCATATGTAAAACTATTTAAGCCCGTTTCATTTCGTTTTTTATTCCCTTTAATTTTCATCACAAAAAATGGAAGCAATGAACTAAAGATAAAATATGTTCCGAGTGTTGTAACGATTGTCGCTATTATAAAACCAAGTTCAGCAAACATTTTTATATTTACCATAAAATAATATCCTGTACTTACTAGTAATACACCAAGTACAGTCATTATAATAATGCGAGTTTTACTTTTCTTCACTTCATCTAGTGTTTCATCTTCACGTATTAATTCTAATTCTGTTTTACGTAATAAACGGATGCTATTCATTAAACCAGTAATAAAAAATAGTATTAAGAAGAAAATAGCTGTAACTAAGATTGCTGGTGTATATACAGATGAATAACTACCTTTTGCTGAAATTTCCATACCATTCATTAAAAAGTTTCCTGCTACACTTGCAAGTAACATCCCTACTAAGATCCCGATAATAATACTGACAATACCCATACCGAATGTTTCAATAAATAATAACTGTGCTACTTTTTTCTTTTTCGCACCGAGCATCATGTACATACCGAGTTCTTTTCTTCTTAATGTGAGTAAGAAAGAATTGGCATATATAATATAAAATACAGTAATGAAAGATAATAGTATGGCACCTACCCAAAATACGAGTCTAATACTACCAATAAGACTATTATCCTTCGTAAATTCACTATTCATCGCCATCGTTTGGAACATGTAGAAAATACTAATACTAATAACGAGACCAATAAGTAACACCATATAATCTTTTAACATCTTTTTCATACTATGACGTGATAATTTGAATAACATAGTCTCGCCCCCTACTTAGACTCAGCAGCTGAGCCCATATGAGCGAGCACACCTAAAATGTCTTGATAGAAATTTTCTCGTGTTCCTTGACGCTTTAACTCTTTATAAAGAAGACCGTCTTGAATAAATAAAATACGCTCACAATAACTCGCACTAAATGCATCGTGTGTAACCATCAAAATACTTACATTGTGATTTTCATGTAAATCTTGCATCGCTTCTAATAAGCTTTTTGCATTTTTACTATCAAGCGCACCAGTCGGTTCATCTGCTAATACGATTGCTGGATTATGTACTAAAGCTCGTGCTGCCGCCGTTCTTTGCTTTTGTCCACCAGAAACAGCAGTTGGATATTTCGTTAAAATTTCAATAATCCCTAATTTCTTTGCAACCTCATTTACCTTCCCCGTAATCTCACTTGAAGGTACGCCTTGCAGAGAAAGTGGTAAAGCGATATTTTCATAAATTGATAAGTTTTCAAGTAAGTTAAAATCTTGAAAAATGAATCCTAATTTTTGAGATCGAAAATCAGATAATGCATTCCCCTTCATAGAAGTAATATTTGTACCAGCTATTGTCACGCTACCACCTGTCGCTTGATCCAGCGTACTAATCACATTAAGTAGTGTCGTTTTGCCAGATCCAGAAGGACCCATAATCCCGACGAATTCTCCTTCTTTAATACTTAATGACACACCCCTTAACGCTTTTGACTGATTCTCATTTCTTTTCCCATACGTTTTTTCTACACTTTCTACAGTAACTACATTTGTTGACATCTCTTTCACTCCATCCCTTTTGTATAAAATTAATTTCTCACATATTTCTTATCTTTTTCTCATGTAAATCCTTAATAATTTTTAAATTTTTCAATCAGAAAGGATTACACGAGTTACGTAAACCTTTTTCCTATTCCATATTCTCACTTTTCTAAAACTCGTTCCTTCGATTTCGCTTACATTTACCTTACATTTTTGTAAGGTAAAAATATTACAGACCACTTTATAAGGGAATTTTCTTTGTAATGAAAAAGGCTTTTATTTTCATCAAAATTAATAGGATACATAAATAACAATAATAATAAGTTAAAAAACAATATAATTTTTTTTAAAACGATAAATTATATGATAAAATCATGTTGTCATTAAATAAACGAGGTGCTTTTTATGAAACAAGTTACAACACTCTTTTTAAAACTAGCTATTGTTTTTATAGGTATAGTAGTACTTGCATTGTGCATATTTTTAGTTCCTAAAATCGGGAATTTCGCTGGAGAATTGTATCCAGCTATTGCTTATATGAAATCTCTCGTTTTAATCGATATGTACGTAGCGACCATACCTTTTTACTTCGCTCTGTATCAAGTTTTTAAACTTTTAAGTTATATTGATAAGAACAAAGCGTTCTCGGTATTATCAGTAAAGGCTTTAAAAAATATAAAATACTGTGCCCTCACTATCGGTATCATATACATACTAGGTATGCCACTCTACTATCTAATGGCAAAAAAAATTGATCCTCCAAGTTTTATACCAATTGGATTGATCATTATTTTCTCCTCTATCGTGATTGCTGTTTTTGCTGCAGTTCTCCAAAAACTCTTACAAGAAGCCATTAATATAAAATCAGAAAATGATTTAACGGTATGAAGTGAAATATATGGCAATAAATGATGAAGGGATAGCGATTAAGCTATCCCTTCATCATTTAAATTCAGTAATACATGTTAATGGTGTATTTTCTTATCAATCTCTATTTCTTATTTTTTATTTCCTCTTTTATACTCTCCACAAACCCATTTAGTTCAATAACTTCTGACTGGTCTTCACCGTATTTACGTACATTTACAGATCCGTTCTCCATCTCCTTATCCCCAATAACAAGAACATAAGGAACTTTTTGCATTTGTGCTTCTCTTATTTTATATCCTAACTTTTCATCTCGTACATCTCTTTCAACACGAATACCAGCTTGTGCTAATTTATCCGCAATCTCATCCGCGTATTGTACATGGACTGCATTCGAAACTGGAATGACCTTCACTTGAACCGGTGCCACCCATGCCGGGAATGCACCTCCAAAATGCTCAATTAATATCGCTAAGAAGCGGTCCAGAGATCCTAATACTGCCCTATGAATGACAACTGGTCTTCTCTTTTCATTCTTCTCATCTATATAATTTAAATCAAACTTCTCCGGCATTTGGAAATCTAGTTGGATTGTCCCGCACTGATGACTTCTATTTAAAGCGTCTTTAATATGGAAGTCGATTTTCGGTCCGTAAAATGCACCGTCACCTTCATTTAGTCTATATTTATAATTCAATGAATGTAATACATTTTCTAATGCCTCTTCTGCTTGCTCCCACAACTTATCATCACCCATTGAATCTTCTGGACGAGTAGAAAGCTCTACTTCATATTCGAATCCAAAAGTTTTATAAACGTAATCAATTTGCGCCATTACGGATTTAATTTCATCTTCAATTTGTTCTGGAGTTACAAATAAATGAGCATCATCTTGGCAGAAAGTACGAACTCTTAATAATCCGTTTAAAGCCCCGCTAAATTCGTGTCGGTGTACTTGACCGAACTCACACATACGAATTGGCAATTCGCGATAAGAGTGTAATTTATTTTTGAACATTAACATATGTCCTGGGCAGTTCATTGGTTTTAATGCGAAACTTTTATTGTCTACTTCAGAGAAATACATGTTGTCTTTGTAATGTCCCCAGTGTCCTGATTTCTCCCATAATTCTTGGTTCATCATAAACGGAGTACGTACTTCTTGATACTTATACTCTTTTTGAATTTCTCTTAAAAATGCTTCTAATTCATTACGAATAATTTGTCCTTTCGGTAAATAAAATGGCATTCCCGGAGCCTCTTCAGAAAACATAAATAACTCCAGCTCACTACCTAATTTACGATGATTTCTTTTTGCTGCTTCTTCAACGAAATGTAAATACTCTTCTAATTCTTTTTGAGAAGAGAACGCAACACCATATATACGCTGAAGCACTTGATTGTTACTATCACCTCGCCAATATGCACCAGAAACGTGAGTTAATTGGAATGCTTTCAAATATCCTGTTGACGGTAAATGTGGTCCTCTACATAAATCTACAAATTCACCTTGCTTATATAGTGTTACACTTTCCCCACTAGGGATCGCTTCTAACAATTCTAATTTCAGGTGATCATTCCTTTCTTGAAACAATTTTTTTGCCCCTTCTCGTGAAACCTCAACTCGCTCTATTTTTATATTTTCATTTATAATTTTTTTCATTTCTTTTTCGATTTCCGGTAAATCTTCTACGTTTACACTACTCGGAAGATCCATATCATAATAAAATCCATTTTCAATAACAGGTCCTACACCAAGGTTTACATTACCATGCATTCTCTTTACAGCTTGCGCTAAAATATGTGCCGCAGAGTGTCTTGCAATTTCTACCCCTTCATTTGAATCTATAGTAACGATTTCTACTTCCGCATTTTCTTCAATATTTCGGCGTAAATCATATAACTGATCATTTACTTTCCCTGCGACTGCTTTCTTTTTTAAACTACTGCTAATGGATCCCGCAATTTCTTCTAAAGTAATTCCTTTTACAAATTCTTTAACGCTTCCATCCGGAAATTTCATTTCAATCATCTGTTCTTTCATTTTTCATCTCTCCATTTCATAATAAAAAGCACACTCATCCCTAAAATAGGGACGAGCGTGCTTTTACCCGTGGTTCCACCCAGATTCCCATTGTAAATATACAATGGCTTCTTTTACGGTAACGTCGTTTACACGGCACTAGATACTTAATTTCCCCAGTGCAGCTCTAAGGTGGTAAGTTATTTTTCTGCGTTAGGAAGTTCTCAGCTTTCCTTCCTTCTCTGTATAACCGGATAAAATAACTCGTGTCCTTTTCTTCGCTTATTATGAAATTGAATACAAAAAAGCATATTCATCCCTAAAATAGGGACGAATATGCTTATATCCGTGGTTCCACCCAGATTCCCATCACAAAAAACATAATGGCTTCTTTTGCGATAACGTCGCTTACACGGCACTAGATACTTAGTTTCCCCAGTGCAGCTCTAAGGTGGTAAGTTATTTTTCTGCGTTAGGAAGTTCTCAGCTTTCCTTCCTTCTCTGTATAACCGGATAAAATAACTCGTGTCCTTTTCTTTGCTTTTAAAAGTACATCCATTAATTGTTATTTACTATATCTTATTCATTTTATTTTTGCAAGTGTTTAAAAATGATTTTTTATTAAATAAAAAAAGAAACCAAAAATAGATTTTTGGTTTCCTCTTCTCAATTTTACCAATCTTGTGGTTCGTAATTTAAGTCTGAAAATAGACGTCGTTTCTCTTTCTTCGATAAATCTCTCCACTGTCCAACAGGTAAATTATTTAATTCTATATTCATAATTCTTGTACGCTTTAAAGTGTATACTTGATAACCTAAAGCTTCACACATACGACGAATTTGACGATTCAACCCTTGAGTTAAAATAATTTGGAATTCATATTTTGATAACTGTGTTACCTCACAAGGAAGCGTTTTCGTTCCTAAAATTTTCACACCAGCTGCCATTTTCTCTAGAAAATCAGGTGTAATTGGCTTATCTACTGAAACGATATATTCTTTTTCATGTTTGTTTTCAGCACGTAAAATTTCATTTACAATATCACCATCATTCGTTAATAAAATTAAACCGTCTGAGTCTTTATCAAGACGTCCAATGTGACTAATTCGTAATGGATGATTCACTAAATCGATAATATTACCTTTTACAGCTTTTTCACTCGTACATGTAATACCTACTGGTTTATTTAAAGCGATATATACGTGATCTCGAGCAATACGAAGTTGCTCTCCATTTACGCGTACATCATCACCTGGATTTACTTGGTCACCAATTTTTGCAACCTTACCGTTAATAATTACTCTTCTCTCATTAATTAGTTTATCTGCTCCACGTCGAGACGCTTTTCCAGCTTCACTAATAAATTTATTGATACGCAAATTAGGCACATCCTTTTCAAAAAAATTCAAGCTCACACTGCTTCTACCGTACAATACAAAAGGGTAAGCCTTCTATTATAACTTAAATATATTAACATGAAAGGGTATATAACGTCTTCTATTAATTACTCGTTTATAAGAAAATATCTTTATTATACATTCATTTATGCACGTTTTGTACACTTAATATACAAGCCACTCTTCCTTACATATAGCTTGTTTACCTCTTATATTTTTTAAATCATCATGAATATTAGCTAGTTTAAACAACTCAGGGAAAATCTCTTCTACATAATTTTGATGCGTCATTTCATCTTTCCAATAAGTTAGCACAATGTAACGATTTTCAGTTTTTAAAGACTTCCCAATAACTCCACCTAACATCCCTTTTGCATTTTTCATCCCTTTATTCCAAATTGTTTCTTGTTTATGTAAGAAATACTTTTCCTTTCCCACCTTTACATCACATATAGCAACTCTTACGAATGTTCCTTCTGTAACTACGTCTTTCAAAGGCATATCAGTTATATCATACAACGTTTGAAACAATTCAATTTCACATGAAAGAAACGTATCCTCTTGATTACTATTTAAATAAATGGTATCGTGAGCAGCATTCATAAATGATTGATACGCACTTCTATCTTCCCATAAAGTAAATACACATGCCTCATCCTCATACCATCCACCAAATTGCCCATGAAATCCATCTAGCTGCTGTATAGCTTGCCATTTTTCTTGTGCTTTTGAAAATAACTCTTTTTTCTCTTCTTCCACTTTACAGTAGATTGTTTTTATTAACATTTTTAACTCCCCCTTAAGATATAATTTACCTTCCACTTATAATTTTCAGTTTACATAATATTTTTATAATCTCCTCATTACTCTTTATGTGCATATAGAACTAATCATATTTATCACTATATCTATCAAACCATCTATCTGATTTTATTTCAAATAATTCAGAATCAAAAGAAAAGATGTAACCCTTAACGAATTACAACTTTATCTTATCTCCCTTCCTTATTCACCTTTTGTTCAAATAAATAATATGTAATTTCTCCTGGATAATGTAATACAGTTACCTTCCGCTCCTCTTTTTTAAAACTAACAGTATGTCCGTTTTCCCCTAAGTTCTCCCATCCACTAGCCTTTGTAATAGGCATTACACTTATATATTTATACTCCTCTTCCTTATCATCGTTAATATGAATTGCTGACATTGGTACTGGAAAATCTTCAATTTTAGATTCTTTGTCTAAATATATAAGTGTAAATAAACCAGCTAATAACACAACCGTTGAAATATTTGAAACTAGTTTTCTTCTATTCATTTTCACTAAAAACCCTCTTTTCTCACATATTACTTTCATTATTTTACCAATATTAATTATTCACGTATATAAAAAATATAATTTAAATTAATTCCAGACTATATTCTCTATTATTAACAATATTATTGTTATATATTATAATTAGAAGATATTTATTTTTGGAGGTATTACCCATTGAAGAAATTATTTTTTAATAAATGGACAATCGTTATTTCTATTTTTATTATTACCTGTACGATTTTCTACACAACTAAAGATAAAAATAATAACGAAAAAACTACCGTAGAAACAATTGATACAAAAAGTTTTAAAACTAAATTACAACCAAAAATTGATGAATTAACTACAAATTATAATGACATCATCGAAAAAGATTGGTTGCCTACCTGGGAAGAGATTAACACGAACGGAGATTCAGTAGACAGAGATAAACTATTAGTCACAATGACTGCTATTTCCAAACAATATGAAAAAATCATGAACGAAATAGACACTGTGAAAATTAAAGAAAATATATCGGAAGTACAAATACAAGAACAACTAATTTATTTCACAACTGAATTTAAGACTGCTTCTAAATTTATGAAAAACGCAGCAAATTTAATTATAGACGGAGCAAATAACTCTACTCTATCCAATGAAACAATTGAAAATACTAAACATGCTTTAGGACTTGCGGACCAACATATTGTCCTCGCTTTATCTACGTTAAATGAAGTTGAAGTTAAATTAGGACTTGCAAAAAAATAAAACTGGTTACTATTTTAAAATAAAAAAAGATTGCAATTCATATTTTGTCTGTCTATAATGTTTTTATTGATTTACAATCAATATTTTTATAAATTTTATAATTCGGATGAACCATTCAGGAGAAGGTCTATTGATCTACCGACGGGGCAAAAAGTTGCTGAATCAACTTTGAAACTCTCAGGTCTTGTTTACAAGTAGAACTGCATGGGGACGAATCTCTGGAGAGACTCCCTCTCGCTTTTATATAGCGTGGAGGAAAAAGAGCACCGAAGGAGCAAATCCGCTACTATAGCGGATAATCTCTCAGGTAAAAGGACAGAGACAAGCGAAAGAAAATGCCGATTTGTATCGGTTTATTTTTCTATCCCTTGTTTCTCCAGAGACCATTTCATTTACTTGAAGTGGTTTTTATTTTTTCATAAAAAGGAGAATACAGATGGAGACAGTAAGTACAGTATTAGAACAAATCAATCACTATGTGTGGGGATTACCAACGTTGTTGTTACTCGTTGGTACTGGTATCATTCTCACAGTGCGTTTAAAAGGATTACAGTTTAGTAAACTATTATACGCTCACAAACTAGCTTTTAAAAAATCAGAAGATACATCTTCCTCTGGAGATATTAGCCACTTCCAAGCACTTATGACAGCTATGGCGGCAACGATAGGTATGGGGAATATAGCCGGTGTTGCAACTGCTGTAACGATCGGTGGACCCGGTGCAATCTTTTGGATGTGGATTACTGCTTTGTTCGGTATGGCAACAAAGTATGCCGAAGCAATTCTTGCGGTGAAATACCGTGTTAGTAATGAAAATGGTGAATATTCAGGTGGACCAATGTACTATTTAGAACGTGGTTTAGGTAAGAAATGGCTTGCTGTTTTATTCGCTATATTCGGCACAACTGCTTCTTTCGGTATCGGTAATATGGTGCAATCTAACTCAGTTGCAGAGGCAATGCGAATTAATTTCTCTTTCCCTCCTGCTTTAACTGGTATATTTATGTCGTTTTTAATCGCCATTGTTATTTTAGGCGGTGTGAAAAAAATCGGGAAAGTGACAGGATATATCGTTCCTATTAAAGCTTTCTTTTATATCATTGCTGGGCTTATTATTATTTTCTATCACTACGATCAAATTCCAGAAGCATTCTCACTTATTTTTTCTGGCGCATTCAATGGGACTGCAGCTGCTGGTGGTTTTATTGGCGCAACAATTGCATCTGCAATTCAAATCGGAATGGCGCGCGGTGTATTTGCAAACGAAGCTGGTTTAGGGAGTGCCCCTATTGCTGCAGCTGCCGCAAAAACTGATTCACCTGCAAAGCAAGCTTTAGTTTCTATGACTGGTACTTTTCTAGATACGTTTATTGTATGTACCATTACAGGGCTAGTATTAATTACTACAGGTGCATGGAAATCAGGTAAAACTGGCGTTGAAGCGACAACACTTGCGTTCCAATCTGTATTTGGCACTGCTGGTAGTATGATTCTTGGTATCGCAATTATATTATTTGCCTACTCTACTATTTTAGGATGGTCGTATTACGGCGAGAAGTGCGTGGCTTATTTATTTGGAGAAGGTGCTGTTAAATATTATAAAGCGATCTTTATTGTCATGATTGCTATTGGGGCTAATTTAAAACTAGGTATCGTATGGACATTTGCTGATATTGCAAATGGACTTATGGCGATTCCAAACTTAATTGGCCTTATTGGGTTAAGTGGTATTGTTGTTGCTGAAACGAATCGCTTTTTACAAGCAGAGAAATTGAAAGAAAGTCATAAAAAACAGGCAAGTTAATATAAAAAAAGGAATGACTCATACATAATGAGCATTCCTTTTTTCGTTTTCTAACTCAGTAAATGTCATGAAAAATATATTTATATCGATCTTTCCCTTTTTTATTCCACTAAAAGTTTTTCACATAAATGACATAAATCGTATGGTCTAACTATATAGTTGAAAAGGAATGTGACATTAAAGTGTCGCCGAAAAACTCATCCAAGAAAAGGGAGGAAAAATCTTTTGAAAAACAAAATCATTGTTTTCCTATCTGTTTTATCATTTATTATTGGTGGTTTCTTTTTTAACACAAATACTTCAAGTGCTGAAACATCATCTACTGATTACGTCCCTAACCAATTAATCGTTAAGTTCAAACAAAATGCCTCTTTAAGTAATGTTCAATCTTTTCACAAATCTGTCGGTGCTAACGTTTTATCTAAAGATGATACGTTAGGTTTTGAAGTCGTTCAATTTTCAAAAGGTACTGTCAAAGAAAAAATAAAAAGTTATAAAAATAATCCAGATGTGGAATATGCAGAACCGAATTATTACGTTCACGCCTTTTGGACTCCGAACGACCCATATTTTAAAAATCAATATGGATTGCAAAAAATTCAAGCTCCACAAGCTTGGGATAGTCAACGAAGTGATCCTGGTGTAAAAGTAGCTATTATTGATACAGGAGTTCAAGGTTCACACCCTGATTTAGCTTCGAAAGTAATTTACGGACATGATTATGTTGACAACGACAATACATCTGATGATGGTAATGGTCATGGTACGCATTGCGCTGGAATTACTGGAGCACTTACGAATAATAGTGTTGGAATTGCTGGTGTTGCCCCACAAACTTCAATTTATGCCGTCCGCGTATTAGATAATCAAGGAAGTGGTACTCTTGATGCTGTAGCGCAAGGGATTAGAGAAGCTGCTGATTCAGGTGCAAAAGTAATTAGCTTAAGCTTAGGCGCTCCAAATGGTGGGACTGCTTTACAACAAGCCGTTCAATATGCATGGAATAAAGGCTCTGTTATTGTTTCAGCTGCTGGAAATGCTGGAAATACAAAAGCTAATTATCCTGCTTATTACAACGAGGTGATTGCAGTTGCTTCTACAGATCAATCAGATAGAAAATCTTCATTTTCTACTTATGGTAACTGGGTAGATGTTGCAGCACCAGGTTCAAATATATATTCCACATATAAAGGAAGCACGTATCAATCATTAAGTGGTACATCTATGGCAACACCTCATGTTGCAGGAGTCGCTGCTCTTTTAGCAAATCAAGGATATAGCAATACACAAATCCGCCAAATTATTGAGTCAACGTCTGATAAAATTAGTGGTACAGGTACGTATTGGAAAAATGGTAGAGTCAATGCATATAAAGCTATACAATATGCTAAACAATTACAAGAAAATAAAGCCTCTTAAGAAATAATGTAAAACTTTAATCAGTGATCTGCCATTAGTACGGGATAAAATAGAAGGAGAGACTTTTACAATTAAAGGCTCTCCTTCTTACAAACTATATTACTCCCCCTCCTTCTGCACCATATGTAAATACAGTACAAAATCCGTCATTGTCGACGAATGACCGAGTTGACGGATCATCGCTGTTATATTTCCTCTATGATATGTACCATGATTTACGACATGTTGTACTAACTCTAAAATTGAAGTTTCTAATTTCCCTGCATATGGATTTTCGATAACAAATACAGCATTCACGTCTTGTATTGTAATTAAAAAGTCTTTATATTGATTTGCCATGTTTTTAAACATTTTTTCTAATTCATGTAACGATTTAGTTTCGATTTGTTTTCGTAAATTTTCTCGGTCTTGTATTGCTTCATTCATACTTTTACCATGCAATATGTGTAACCACACTTGATCTGTAATATAAATATGCGCAAAAGTATCCTTAATTGATGGAAATACACTCTGTATCTTTTCGCTAAAGATTGTCTCATAGCTTGGTAACTCTTTTAATCGATTGAATAATCGCGTATTAGCCCAATCATGGTAATCAAACTGTTTTAACATGTACTCTTTCAATCTAAATCGCCTCCTTATTGTACGAAACGAATGTTTTGTTTCTCCATTTCCGATTCTCTATCAGCTTTTGCAATCCCTTTTTCTTCAACTACATGTTTATTTATAGTTTTATATTTTACATACGTATGAAATTCCGTTTGAAATGGAAACGGTGTAATCCGTATTGTTTCCTCGTCCACCCATTCAGCTTGAATAGGTTTCTCCACCTTACTATTAAACATTTCCGTTCCTTCAAAACCACCTTTAAACAAATCAATTTCATCTTCCTTTTCTACGCCAGGTTTATTCATACACACATATAAAGAAAGTTCATCGCAAAACTTTAATAATCTGTAATGTTTATCGAACATCGCAAATTGTTCTTTCGTTAACGTTTTCAAAATTCTTTTTTGTCGTTTCAATTCATGTTTATAAAAAGACATCATTTCTTCGTCTTCGTCATTTAATGAAAATGATAAAAAATGTTTACTACAAAGTAATGCTCCGTATGGATTCGAATCTTCAATTTCATTCAAACCAATCGTATAAAAAACAAAACGCAATGAACTTGGACAATCCATAAATGTATATGGAATATTTTTAGCATCATTCAAAATTGGTACTTTATCAAGTTCTATCCATCCTCTATCATGCTCATATATTGCATCAATTGTCTCTTTTAAGTATGTTTCATCTTCAAAAAAATCTTCTTTTATATGCTTTGCAATCTCTCCAGCTAAAAAACCATGATCATGTTGACGAATTAATATACTTTCATTCTCATTTTTTTCACGAAAAATCATTCATATACTCCCCCTCATCCTCATATTACAGCATTTTCTATACATCAATTCTTAATTAATCCCTAATTATTAGCAGGGATTCAGTCTCTGACAACGAAATTAACATAACTATATAGTATTCTTTCTAACCATATAAATAGCTTTCTCTATACTATCCATTATACTAAAACATTCATTCTAAAAAACTTTTTATGAGGTGAAAACATGAACAAAACAGAATTAGTTAAAAACGTGGCACAATCCGCTGATATTTCTCAAAAGGAAGCTTCTGCAGCGGTACAATCCGTATTTGACACAATTGCTACTGCATTACAATCTGGCGATAAAGTTCAATTAATCGGCTTTGGAACTTTTGAAGTGCGCGAAAGATCTGCTCGTACAGGACGTAATCCACAAACTGGCGAAGAAATTCAAATCGCTGCTGGTAAAGTTCCAGCATTTAAAGCTGGTAAAGAGTTAAAAGAAGCTGTGAAATAAATAAGAAACCAGCCATTTTATAGGCTGGTTTCTTATTTTCTATTTAAGCAGATTTTTTATATTCTCTGCATGATATACTTCACAAATATAAAATATGCATTTGCAATTACTTACAATTTGATATTTTCTAGTTGGATACACATTCGCCGTAACAGAGCATCCATCAAACAATTCAATAATATTCCCACATGGCTGATATCCTTCGTATAATACGTTTCTTCTTACTTCCATCTTTTCTATAAGTTTTTCAACTGGAATATTTCCACTCTCTAATTCACTCTTAATTGTATTTGGTAAAAACGAAGTGTCCGCAAAAATTAGATTCTCAGATAACACTTTTCCTTTATAACTAACATTGGATACACGGTAAAGAAATGTTCCGTTTTTATCAAAGAAATTCTTTGCTTCTTTCGGGATGTACTGTCTATCAAGTACCTCTTGTTCGAGAATTTCAAACTGAACTGTATCATTCAAAAGCTTTTCTAAAGCATGAATAGATGATGTATCTCCAGAAAATAAAATATTTTTAATTGCTTGTACATTATAAGTGAATTCATTTGTTCTATTTTCCGCTACTAACATGAGGAACACCTCTTCTATAAGATTTTTTATTTAACTTATTTATAATTTAAAAGCGCTACTGCGTCTAACTGTGTAATTTCAGTTACTTCTTTACTAAATATTGCAATTGAAGCCATATAATCTGCACTTGGCCTTATATTCTCCATCATTGTATTTTCTACTAACTCTTGCCTATCCTTAAAAACTAACAAATTTGGAGGATCATTTGGAGCTGATACAGTAATACCTACTGGTGAAATCATTAGTCCTTCACCTGTCGCTTTTAGTACCGCTTCTTTTCGAGTCCAATATGTTAAAAAACCTTCTATTTTCTGTTCATTAGGTAACTTCATAACTTGTGCTATTTCAATGTCTGTTAATACGCCCTCTGCCATTTTCATAACATCTACATTTGGATTCATTTGTTCAATATCAACGCCTACAGGTGCAGACTTTGTAAATGCAACAACAACCCACTCACCCGAATGTGAAACAGATATTTGCGGCATTCCTTCTGGTAATTGTGGTCTACCATGTTGTAACTTACATACAGGGCACATTCGATTAATCGGTACTTGAACTGGCGACATAGAAAGGATCTTTCCAAGAACTAATCTACTAATTACACAACCTATTATAAATCGTGCACGATCTGCCGAATGATGATATGAATTTGCTTTCTCTCGTTCAACATCATTTAGTAAATTGTAATGCCATGATTGTAAATCTGAAATTCTTGCCCACCATATTTGACAACTATTCTCATTAAGAGTTGGTACAGAATCTACAACTTTACTCTCTATCATGTAAACTCTCTCCTTCTAAAAAACAATATCATTTTATTTCAAAAGATTATTATTATTCTATAACTTATTCGTTTACAACTTCTTTTTCTTTTTGTAATATAGGTAACGGCTTTTTCTTCTTCTTTGCCATTACCTCTTTATCAGAAATACGTAAAGAAAATAGTAATGCTACGAGTAAAAATATTGCTGATCCAATTAACGCAGCTTGATATGGTAAGAAATCTGACTGAGCATTATTTTGTACACTATTATTTCCAAAACCGGCTAGTATACTAGCTAAAACTGCAACTCCTATCGCTGAACCTAATCGATTTTGCACATTAAATATAGTCGTAGCTCTCCCCATAGAAGGTGGCGTGATATTATTAAATGCAGAAAATTGAACTGCTCCAACAGACTGACCTAAGAAAATACCGATACCAAACAATAATGCCCGAATTTGCCATGGGTTCGTATCGTGATTTACAAAACTTAATAAAACAAAGATAATCGCCGTACAAATTAATCCAATAGAAATTACCTTTCGAGCTCCTAGTTTCTTATATGACCATGGCACAATCTGTGACGATATCATTAACCCAATCGCCTCTGGGAATGTCGTAAGACCTGATTCCAATGCGGAAACCCCTATTACATTTTGATACATAAGTGGAAAAACAAATAACATTCCTAGTAAACCAGCGGATGAAAACAATGAAATAAGACTCATTTTTCTAAAGACTGGTTCTTTTAATAAGCGTAAATCTAACATCGGTTGCTTTACTCTAAGTTCTACAATGATAAACAATGTAATGAATACAATCCCAGTTATTCCAGTACTTATAATCTCTGAAGCCCAGCCTTTTGACGGCCCTTGATTAAGTGCATAGATAAGCATCGCGAATCCTGGTGCTGAAAGAACAAAACCGAGAGAATCAAAGCGACCAGCTGATTTTTCAATATGCTCTTTTAAAAATAGTAGACCGAATAGTAATGCTACGATTCCGAACGGTAAATTAATATAAAATGCCCAGCGCCAAGACATTTGATCTACAAAAAAACCGCCAATAATTGGTCCTACTGCCGGTGCTACAGCAATTGGCAACACAATAAACCGTGAAATTTTCGGCCTTTCCTCTGGTGAAAATGTTCGGAATAACATCGCCATCCCAACTGGTGTTAAAAGCCCCCCGCCAGCACCTTGCATGATGCGAAAAAGATTCAATGAAGTAATATCATTCGCTATTCCACATAATGCAGACGCAGTTGTAAATACGAAAAGAGCGGTTAGAAATACTCTTTTCGTACCGAAGCGATCTCCTAACCAACCAGAAATCGGAAGAAAAACAGCTAAGCTAACTAAATACCCAACATTAACCGTCCCCATTGCAGATGGAGGCACTTGTAGTTCTTTACTTATCGTTTGGAGTGCTACATTCACAATCGTTGCATCCATCGCAGCCATAAACATCGCTGTTATATATACGATGCTTACAACTACTTTTGGATTTATTTTTGCCTTCATTATCGTTTTCCTACTAATATTTTTTCGCCCACTTGATTACTTTTCGGATTCAAATCTTCCCAATTATTTTCAACATATTTTAAACAATCATTCCTACTAGCCTCTTCATGCACGACATTCCAACCAATAGGTACATCAAGAAAGACAGGCCAGAGAGAATACTGGCCCTCCTCATTTTTTAGTACTTTATATGTGTAATTATCATTTTCAAACGGATTCGTCATACTGTACTTACCCCTTTCTTATCCTGCAAATATTTCGCTAATACTTGTCCAATCTCTGTAAGTGGTCCTGGTTGACATAAATCTTTATGTCTACAATCAATATCGTGTTGCACAATTTGCCCCTTTAAATAATTTAGCCACGTATTTGGTGAGATAGGATCAAACCAGTCTGGTATAACAGTAGATCTAAAGAATAAAATATCTCCGTTATAAACTTTCGGTACATATTTCCCTAACAATCCTACCGAATTTACATATGTTTCTTTCAAATTTAAAATCGTCTCTTCTTCAAGACTTGCTAATGCACTTCCATCTTTACGAAGTATTTCTACTGCACTTTCCATCGTAAGTGGTTTACCATCCATGTTATCTGGATCGTATCCACCTAAAGCAAGTAATGCGATTAACGCTTCTTCTTCAGTAGGTGCTTCCGTATTCGGTAAGAAGTGACCTGGATAAGAATCCAGCATAACGAGTAATTCTACTTCTTCCCCTTCATTTTGCAGTTGCGCCGCCATTGCATGCACAACATTTCCTCCGAGCGACCAACCGAGTAAACGATATGGTCCGTGAGGCTGTACTTCACGAACGTGTTTTAAATAATCCGCCGCCATCTCCTCTAAACTTTTTGGAAGTTCTTCATTTTTAGCAATACCACGTGCTTGGACACCGTAGATTGGATAATCTGTTCCTAAAGATTTCATAAGTCCTGCATAGCACCAACTTAATCCACCTGCTGGGTGTACACAAAATAGTGGTAATTGGTCTCCGCTTGCTCGTAATGGAAGCAACACATCAAGTGCACTTTGTCCATTTCCCACTTCAAGTCTTTCAGCAAGACCCGCAACAGTAGGTGCTGCAAATAAAGTTCCGATATTTAGTTCGATCCCAAGTGCTTCTTTAATACGACTCATAAGCTGCACTGCAAGAAGTGAATGGCCACCTAGATCAAAGAATCCGTCATCAATTCCAATTTGCGGCACACTTAAAATTTCTGTAAACAAGTCACATAACATTTCTTCTTGCGGTGTTCTTGGTCCACGACTAGAAGATGATACGATAAATTCTGGAGCCGGCAATGCCTTTCTATCTAATTTACCGTTTGGAGTTAAAGGCAACTCATTTACTACTACAAAAGCGTATGGAACCATGTAATCTGGTAAACTACCTCCAGCATACTTACGCATTTCATTCGTATCAATCATTTCATTATTTGATGCGACGATATAAGAAACTAACCGTTTATCCCCTGGTTGATCTTCCCGTACAATAACGGCTACTTGCTCAACTTTAGGATGTTTCATTATTACCGCTTCTATTTCCCCTAATTCAATTCGGAATCCACGAATTTTTATTTGATGATCTGCACGTCCTATATAATCTAGCGTCCCATCTTGACGCCAACGTGCTAAGTCCCCAGTACGATACATTCTTGTACCTGGCTTACCAAATGGATCTGCAATAAAACGTTCTGCTGTTAAGCCTGCTCTTCCTAAATATCCACGAGCAAGCCCTGCACCTGCAACATACATTTCTCCAACTACTCCAGGTGGCACCGGTTGTAAATAGTTGTCTAACACATACACTTTAAGATCAGGTATACTACACCCAATTAAACTGTTTGCTCGTAAAGAGACGATTGTTTCATCTAATTCAATATAACTAACATGTACTGTCGTCTCCGTAATACCGTACATATTAATAAGTTTTGGTGCGTTATGAGAATGTCGACAATACCAATCTTCTAATCGACTTAGCTCAAGTGCTTCTCCTCCAAAAACAACATATCGTAAAGATAATTTTTGGCCAATTTCTTCATTTTCACGATCTGCTTGCATCAATTGATAGAACGCTGATGGAGTTTGGTTTAAAACAGTTACCTTTTCTTTAACAAGAAGTTGTAAAAATTCTTTCGGCGAGCGACTTACAGTATGTGGTACTACGACTAAACGCCCACCATATAATAAAGGTCCCCAAATTTCCCAAACCGAGAAATCAAAAGCATATGAATGAAACATTGTCCATACATCGTTCTCGTCAAATTGGAACCAATGATCAGTTGCTCCTAAAAGTCTTACTACATTTTGATGAGGTATCATAACGCCTTTCGGTCTACCAGTTGAGCCTGATGTATAAATAACATACGCAATGTGCGAAGGAGATAACTGCTTCATGCGCTCCATTTCATCAATATTGTCTTCACTATATTTCTCAATTTCCCCTATTACTTTCACATCATCAACTAAAATTTTCAGTTCCTCATCACATTCAATTTCCACATCTGAATTTGTTAAAACACATGATGGTTTCGCATCGTGGAGCATAAATAAAATACGATCTGACGGATAATCCGGATCTAACGGAAGGTATCCCGCACCAGCTTTCAGAACAGCTAGTAAGCTTACAACCATATTTAAAGATCTCGGCATCGCTAAAGCAACGAGTTGATCAGGGCCTACTCCATTTGCTATTAGCAATCGAGCTATTTTATTCGCTTTTTTATTCAACTCTTCATAAGTTAACTTTTCATCTTCAAAGACGACAGCAATAGAATTTGGATTTATATGAGCCTGCTTTTCAAATAATTGTGGCAATGTCATTTCTGGTACAATTTGAAAACCACCATTCCACTTTTCTAACACTGTATTTTTCTCTGCTAAAGTTAATATTTCTAATGTGCCAATTGATTGGTCCGGATGTTTCGCTGCATCATCTAATAACAAAATAAATCGTTCAACTAATTTTTGAACTGTTTCACGTGTATATAAATCCGTACTAAATTCTAGTAACCCATTTAAGCCGTCTGGCGTACCATCAACTCCGTTACCCTCGCTAATTTCAAATGTTAGATCAAATTTCGCAGAACCAACACTTTGGATTTCAAGGTTCGCTTCTATATCCGGAGCATCAAACGTTGCTTCTGGCGTATTTTGGAAAGCTAACATAACTTGAAACAGCGGATGACTATTTCGAGTACGTACTGGATTTAACACTTCAACGAGACGTTCAAATGGAACATCTTGATTTTCATAAGCTGCAAGATTTGATTGCTTCACTCTATTCAATAATTCTTTAAAGCTTGGATCTCCTGATGTATTTGTACGTAACACTAATGTATTTACAAATAAACCGACTATGTCAGAGAGTGCATCTTCATTTCTTCCAGCAATCGGACTACCAATTGGTATATCAGTACCTGCACCTAATCTTGTAAATAGCGCACTAAGTCCTGCTTGCAACACCATAAACAAACTAACTCCGTTTTTCCGTGCAAGCTCTACTAACCTACTATGCATACCCGCATCTATTTGAAAATGAATTGTTTCTCCGTGATAACTCATTTCAATTGGACGCTGGTAATCTGTAGGTAACTCTATTTTATCTGGTAAACCTTCTAACTCTTTCTTCCAAAAATCTAATTGTGTTGAAATAAGACTTTCTGGTGTAGTTTCATTACCGAGCAGTTGTTGTTGCCAAAGTGCATAATCTGCGTATTGAACTGGAAGTGTCTCTAGCTGAACTCTGTTACTTTGACATCGTGCTTTATATGACGCTGTAAAATCTCTCGTTAACGGTTGTAATGACCAGCCATCCCCTACAATATGGTGCAATAGAATTAGTAATACATGTTCGTTTTCATTCACTGTAAATAGTTGCAGACGAACTGCTGGTTCAACATCAAGGTTAAAACTATATCTTACCGCCTCTACAAGCACATTTTCTAACTCATCTTTACATGTTTTTGTTATTATCATTTCTAGATTTAAATTTTCCATATCTAAAATTTTCTGATAGGAACTACCTAATACGTTAGGGAAAATCGTTCTAAGCGTTTCATGTTTCTCAACTACATCATAAAAGGCACCTTGCAATGCTTCCTCGTTCAACTTTCCAGAAATACGAACGACTAATGGAATATTATAAGTAGGACTTGGACCTTCTAAACAATTTAAGAACCATAACCTGCGCTGTGCAAATGAAAGTGGAACTTCATTTGGTCTACTTACTTTCTTAATAGCTGGTCTTGCAGTTTTTGCTTGATCCAATTGTTTCGCCAGTTCAGCAACAGTTGGCGATTCGAATAGTTTTCCTATTCCTAATTCAACACTTAACGTTTCACGAATTCTTGCCATTAGACGAGATGCAAGAAGCGAATGGCCACCCATTTCAAAGAAATTATCATCAATGCTAATGCGAGAAACACCAAGTACTTCTGCAAATAAATCACATAATATTTCTTCTTTCGGATTTCTAGCAACTCTCTCCTTGTTCATTTCATTAAAATCAGGAGCAGGTAATTTCTTTCTATCAACCTTACCATTTGGCGTTAATGGTAATTCTTCTAGCACAACAAATGCCGATGGCACCATATAATTCGCTAAACTTTCTGAAACATAAGAACGAATTTCTGAAAGGTTAATCCCTTCATTCCCTTCGGCAACGATATACGCAATGATTCGTTTATCATTTGGGCGATCTTCCCGTACCATTACTACCGCTTGTTGAATATATTCATGTCGTTGTAATACCATTTCAATTTCAGCTAATTCAATTCGGAAACCACGAATTTTAATTTGATGATCTGCGCGGCTCATGTACTCTAACACACCATCATTACGCCATTTCACAAGATCACCTGTGCGGTACATGCGCTTCCCTGGTTTTCCATAAGGATCTGCAACAAACCGTTCAGCCGTTAACTCTGGTTTTCCTAAATATCCGTTCGCAAGCCCTTCCCCTGCAATATATAATTCACCAATTAATCCAGGTGGTACTGGTTGTAAACCTGCATCTAATACATACACGTCTGTACTCCAAATTGGCTTTCCAATAGGAGGTATACCAATTTCATTTTCATCAATGTTCATGACAGTAGACCAAATAGTCGTTTCAGTTGGTCCATATAAGTTTGTAATAGAGCAACCTAATTCTTTTAATATATTTGCTAAATGGGCTGGAAGAGCTTCACCACCAACGAGCACATTTAGCCCTTGTAGCCTTTCTGGATATTCAGTTACTAACGCCTGCCATAACGTCGGTGTAGCTTGCATAACTGTCACTCTTTCTTCTTGTAACAGTGCCGTTAACGCAGAAGGCTCTTGAATTACCTCTTTTTGTGCAATTGTTAAACTTGCACCACTAATAAGAGGTAAATAAATCTCTAGAGCAGAAATATCAAACGCAAATGTTGTAACTGCTACTAAATGATCGTTCTTATTTAGTGAAAACATATCGTCCATAGCCAATAGAAAGTTACTTAAAGCTTTCATAGGAACAATTACACCTTTTGGATTTCCGGTTGAGCCTGAAGTGTAAATTGTATACGCAGGCTTTAAAAATGAATCATCATTTCTAAATGGTAGATTCCTATGAGAATATGCTTTTAATGCTAGTTCTGTTTCTTCTCGATCTAATTCGATTTTTTTTATATCATTTTCTATAACTAAAGTAGATGAAACAGATGAATGTGTGATGATATAAATTGGTTTTGCATCATTTACTATATAATTTATTCGCTCAGCTGGATATTCTGGATCTATCGGTAAATACGCTGCACCAGCCTTTAAAACTGCTAGCATACTAACTACCATTTCTATTGACCTTGGAAATACTAAAGCTACAGACTGATTTGGCCCTATTCCTTCTTCTACTAAATAGTGCGCTAGTTCATTCGCCCGTTCATTTAGCTCTTTATACGTAAGGTCTACTCCGTTACACGTAACCGCTATTTTATTTGGATTTTTTTGTACTTGTTTTTCAAATAATAAAGGTAGAGTGATTAAATCCTCAGCTTCCTTAGTTTCATTCCATTCGAATAAAACTTTATGATTTTCTTCTGGAAGAGTAATGTTTATATTTCCAATCGACACGTCTTTTTGATAATCATTTATCACTAATTCTAATACATTCATAAATCTCTCTTTATGCAATGCTAGTTCCGTATCACTATATACTAACGGATTCGCATCAAAATGAATCATTAGCTCATTTTGATCAAAACGTTTATATACATTTATCGATAAATCATCGACTGGTCCTGCTGATAAATTATGTGTAATACCACGATTCCCAGCAAAATTAAGCCCATAATCAAAAGGCATCACATTCACTAACGGCCCGAATAACCTTTGATTTTCACCTAGTAACTTTAAGTCTCTTCTTAATTCCTCATGACGATATTTATGATGACGACGTACTTCTCGAATCTCTTTAGAAACTTGCTGTATGCATTCCGCAAGAGTTATATTTGGAGTTACTGTAATACGAAGTGGTACTAAATTCATTACCATGCTCGGTGTATAAATAGATGCAGAACCGAGACGCCCCATCATTGGTAAACCTAAAACAATATCATTTGCACCTGTTAATTTATGCATGTAAATACTTGTTACAGCTACAATAAATTCCGGCCAATTTGTTAAAGAAACATTGATATCTTCTAGTAAAGTTTTCGTGCTAGAACTGGATAAATAAGCTGTTTCTCGTAAAAATCCATTTGATGTTCTCGGCGCTCGTTCTGCTAAACTTATGACATCCGGTTCATCTGCAAACTTTTCTAACCAAAAAGTACGATCTTCCTGAAATTGTTTAGACTCACGATACTCCATATCTTCTTGTACAATTTTTGCAAGAGAACCAAATGGCTTTTCATTCTTTCTTGTTTCTTCTATAAGTGATGTATACTCTTTCGCTACCTTTTGGCTTAGAAGTGAAAATCCATAGCCATCCATCACAATGTGATGGATGCGCTGATACCAAATGAAACGATTATTTTCAACTTGAATAAGTGCTTCAGTAAATAAAGTATCTCTTTTCAAATCGACTGGCATAGATAAATCATTTTTCATCCATACTTTAGCAGCTTCTTCAGGATTTTCTTCTTTACGAACGTCAATAAAATGCATATGAAACTGTAATTCTTCAATAACTTGCCATGGACCAATTTCATCCTCTTCGAAGCGAACATGTAGTGCTTCTGCTTCTGTTACAACTTTACGTACTGCTAATTCGAAAATTTCTTGATTAATATTTCCGTTTATTTCAACATATTCCCCAGTATTATAAATCGGATTAAGCGGATCTAATTGCTGTGCAAACCACATACCAGTCTGCGCAGATGATAACGAATGACGAACCTTTTGACTATTAGGCATTCTTTACTACCCCTTTATTATGTAGTCTATTTGTTACAGCACCTGTGCTGTCTGTGAAGATAGTAAACTGTACCAATAGGAAACAGTTGGACGTTCTGCTAAATCTGCAAAAGTTATTTCTTTCCCTTCGCGACGCCACATCTCTACTAAACTCATAATTCTGACCGAATCAAGTCCTCTATTTAGTAAGTCCTCATCAATATCAATACTCTCTACTGGCTCACGAAGTAGTTGTGCAACTAGTTCATGCACTTCCTGTAAAGTGATTCCTTCACTCTCATCACTTTTTACACTTTGTAAATCTTTTAACAGTAAGTTTGTTGATGTCGTTACTGCACATCTATTAGATGCATACTCCAATGCTTGTTTATGATGGTCTATTGAAAAATCAGCAACTGCATCTGCTACAAAAAATGGTTCTATACTATCCATAAATGCTTCGCAAGCTGTTAAAAGGCAGCCGATATGCGCATAAATACCGCAAATAATAAGTTGATCTCTTCCCTGTTCATTTAAAATTTCTAATAGATTTGTCTTTTTAAATGCACTATATCTCCATTTTGTTAAGAATATATCATCTTCATTAGGAGTAAGTTCATCGACAATTTTCTTTTTATCTGGTCCAGCAGGAATACCGTCACCCCAGAAGTCTTGTAATAATCCACGTTGTTCTAACGTTTGTCCACCTGGTTGTGCAGTATAAACAACTGGTATACCAAGTTCCTTACATTTTTCTCTTATCACCTTAATATTTGAAATGAGTTCTACTTTTGGTGATTCTTTATCGCTATATGCATCAAGAAAATATTCTTGCATGTCATGGATTAAAAGAACCGCACGTTTCGGATCTGGCGTCCAGTTCACTTTATTTTTTGGTAGTTCTGATTCAACTGGCATTTTGTATACTGAAATAGATGGGATAGCCATCTAATCACTTCCTTCCAATTTTTATTTTTTTATCGCTTTACCGTAATAAGTTTTTCCGTAATGACTTTACGTAACTCTTTTTTGCTTACCTTTCCAACACCTGTTTGCGGGAATGAATCAATAAATTCAATTCGATCTGGAATCTTATAAGCCGCTATACCCCGTTCTCTTAAAAACATTTTTAATTCACTTACTGTCGGAGCTTGTCCACGAGCTATTACAAACGCACAAGTACGTTCTCCTAAATAATCATCAGGCATTGATACGATGGCTACATCATGTACTGCATCATGTGCTAATAAATGATTTTCAACTTCTTCCGCAGCAACTTTCTCGCCACCACGGTTAATTTGATCTTTATCTCTTCCTTCTACAATGATGTAACCTTGTTCATTTACTTTTACAAGATCACCTGTGCGATAAAATCCATCCTTTGTAAATGATCGTGCATTATGCTCTTCTGCTTTATAATAGCCACGAATTGTATAGGGCCCTCTTGTTAATAAACTACCTACTTCACCAGGTTTTACATCGTTATCATTTTCATCAACAACCCGTACTTCATCGAATGTAGACATCGGTCTACCTTGTGTATGAATAATGATTTCTTCCGGATCATTTAATCTCGTGTAATTTACTAACCCTTCTGCCATACCAAACACTTGCTGTAACGTACATCCAAATGTAGGGCGAATACGCTTTGCAACTTCGGCACTAAATTTCGCACCACCTACTTGAATCACTTCTAGGCTCGATAAATCGTTATTACGGGAAGATGCAGCATCAAGCCAAATCATTGCTAATGGTGGAACGAGCGCTGTAATCGTTACTTTTTCTTTTTCTATAAGAGCAAATGCCTCATCTGGACTCCCTCCAGTTGCTAACACTACTTTTCCACCCGCATAGAAAGTTCCAAATGTCCCTGGAGAACTCATCGGGTAATTGTGTGCTACTGGAAGAACTGCCATATAGACACTTTCTGCATTTAAATTACAAATTTCAGCGCTAACACGTAAACTATAAATATAGTCATCGTGTGTTCTAGGAATTAATTTAGAAAGTCCTGTTGTCCCTCCTGATAATTGGAGAAACGCAACATCACTTGGCTGAACTTCTGGTAATGGAACGGGATCTATATACAGATCACTTATGTTCACAAACTCTTCTTCTTCTCCCACTACAATTACATGTTGTAAAGTTGGTACTTTCTCTTTCACTTCTCTTGCTAGTTTTCGATAATCAAAGCCGAGAGCCTTATCTGAAATAACGTAAGCACTCGCCTCACCAAACTCACAAAAATAACTAATTTCACTGCTTCGATGTGAAGGTAGTGCAAAAACAGGAAGTGCTCCAATTCGAAATAGCGCAAAGCATATTTCGAAAAACTCGATAATGTTGGGTAACTGGATTACAACCCGGTCCTCTTTCTTTATTCCTAAATTCAGTAAACCTGAAGCTAAGCAATCTACTTTTTTATCAAGCTCACTATACGTCATATGCATATTACCACTTACAACTACAATTTCATCTCCATACTTTTCAGCACGTTCTCTTAACAACGAACCAAATGTTTCTCCAAGCCAACATCCTTCTTCTCGATAACGATTTGCAAATTCTTCTGGCCATTCCGTGAAACCTGATAACATTATTTCTTCCCCCTATTTTTCATTCAGCGAATTATCTCTTAATCCTAAAGCCTTCAGCATTGTTTGGAACTTAGCTGATGTTTCTGCTAACTCATCTTCTGGTTTTGACTCAGCAACAACTCCTGCTCCTGCATATAAACGAAGTGTATTTTCTTGCACTTCAGCACAGCGAATTGTAACAATCCATTCACCATCTCCATTTAAATCGCTCCATCCTAGCATTCCTGTAAAGAATTCACGGTCAAATGGCTCAATTTTTTGAATCGCCTCTCTCGCTTCTTCCATCGGTGTTCCGCAAACTGCTGGCGTAGGATGAAGAGCAATTGCTAATTCCAAAGAAGTAGTATTCGGATCCTTTAGTTCACCTTTCACTTCAGTAGACAAATGCCACATCGCTTCACTATGAATAACGGATGGTTTTTCCGGAACATGTAATGTATGACAGTATGGACGAAGCGCAGCAGCAACCGCTTCCACTACTACCGCATGTTCATGTAAATCTTTCGGAGAAGAAAGTAATTCCTCTGCTCTTCTCTTATCTTCTACTGGATCATCACTACGTGGTCTTGAACCAGCTAACGGATTAGAAATAACTTGCATACCATTACGTGAAACGAGTAATTCAGGACTTGCTCCAATTAATGTTTTATTACACTCGTTTTCATCTTGCGGTAAATTCACAGCAAATGTATAACCACGCTTATTATGCTCTGCTAATTCTCGAAGAAGTTTTTGCTTATCAATCTTTTCGGAAGATTCAACATCTAATGATCTGGATAGAACGATTTTCTTTAAATCGCCGTCCTGTATTTTTTTAATCCCTTGCTTTATACCATTCATATAAACTTCAGGATCTGGTACAGGCGTCATTTCAAATGCCAGTTTCTCATTTCGTTTTATCTCATTTGTTGTCTCTAACTGTAAACGCTCAGTAATTCTACTATGTTCTGGTACGATAAGTTGAACTTCTTTTCTACGATCAAAAGGCAAAGCACCAACAACGATAGGGTTCGGATTTCCAGCTTGTTTTGCATTACGTAATACCGCTTGTACAAGTTCTGTAAAACTTTCAATTTCATGATGTTTTACTGTAGTAAACTCTCCTTCTGCCAATATCGTTCGAGTTGGTGAAGCAAAAAAGAACGAAGATTCAGTTTTATAATCTTCTAATAATTTTTCCGACAGTTCCTTTACGGCTATAAGTTCATTCATAGTATTAAAACCTCCTGAATTTTTTATTAAACTCCTAATGTAGCTCCGCCATCGACACATAAATTGTGCATTGTAATATGACTCGCTTTATCAGAGGCTAAAAACAATACTGCTTCAGCAATTTCTGAAGGTTGTGCAATTTTTTGTAACGGAATACCGAGTCTATATGTATTTTGAGAACCAGCAATTATATTTTCAGCTCCATTCTCATCAGCCCATAATAATCTTTGCATTTCAGTTTCAGTAGAACCTGGAGAAACTAAGTTACAGCGAATATTGTATGCTGCAAGTTCTAACCCTAAACATTTCATAAACATCGTCGTTGCAGCTTTTGATGCAACATACGCAGCCATCTCCATTCTCGGAGTATTTGCCGCATTTGAGCCAACTGTAACAATTGCCCCTGACTTTCTTTGCATCATATATTTACTTACTGCTCGGCACATATAGAAAACTCCTGTAGAATTTACAGAGAATGTTTTATTCCAATCTTCATCACTTAAAGAGTGAATCGCTCCCATACGTAAAACCCCTGCAACATTTACTAATATATCTATCGGTGCTATATCATTTTCAATCCGTTCTACTACTTCTTCAACAGCGGCACTATCACTCACATCTAAACGAAACGTTTTCACACGTGTTTCATTTAATTCATTTTGATTTAAGAGTACGTTTAACCCCTCTTCAGTTTGATCAGCCCCAATAACTGTAGCTCCTCTTTCTAAAAACATGTTTGCTACAACACTACCTATACCTTGCGCTGCACCAGTTACTAAAACCGTTTTCCCATCAAATTCCCCTATGTTCATTTCCTCTATCCTTTCATATAAAAATTAATCCAGTTTAACATCATTAATGATAACGATTTTCATTATCAATGATGATGTTAAAAATAATACACTTACTAAACTAATTGGTCAAGTGTACTTTTCATCAAAATATTATTCATTGATAATGTTTTTCATTTAACATTCTTACATCGAAATGATAATCTTTCTCAATAAACTTGTCAACCTATTTTTATTTTTCAGATAAAATATCTTAGTGATTCTCAATACAATTACATCTAAAAGCATTAATAAGTACTTACATTACACATTTAATTCATACTCCTCTTTTTAAACTTGTAGAAGACTAACTGTAGATACCTTCATTTACAAAGCCTTATCAAAAACTCAAGTATATATTTTCTCAACATTTTTCTGAAAATACCGAGAAAATATATCTTGCAATTATTGATGTATGTCTTGTTTATATTTTAAGATTTAATACGTATTTCGGATATAATGTATCATTTTTCAATATTCCAATATAATCCAATTGGGTATTTCACTCGCTTTTTTGTCTCGAAAATCCCAAAGATTATATAACCTCCTTGCAATCATTCATAAAAAAAGCACCCTATTTAATAGGATGCTTTTTCGTATTTATAGTGTGATAGAAGATTTATATACTTATGCTACGCTGCGATACTCTTCTTCTTGTTCTTTTTTCTGCTTAGGTGCTTGAATTAAAATTGCGATAACAAATGATACGACACATAATACACCGATCACCATGAAGGTTGGTTTGAATCCACCTAGAAGTGCACCGATAAAGGAACCTGCAAGTGCTCCAAATCCAAATCCTTGATACACAATTCCGTAGTTCTTACTATGGTTTTTCATACCGTAGAAATCACCAACGATAGCTGGGAAAATAGTGATATTTCCACCAAAGCAAAACGCTACGCTTGCTACACATACGAAGTAGATACCATAATTTAAATCTACGAAACTTAAAACCAAGACTGAAGCTGCCATAACAACAAATGTACCAGTAACGATTTTTAAACGGCCGATTTTATCTGATAACGGTCCTAAAATAATACGACCTAATGTATTGAAGATTGCAACCATAGCCACCGCATTAGCTGCTGTCGCTGCGCTAAGCCCTACAAGTTGAACACCAATGTCTTTTACCATACCAATTAAGTATAAGCCACTCATACATGATGTAAATAACATAATAAATAATAAGTATACTTGTTTTGTGCCTAACATTTCTTTCGTTGTATATTCCTGAGTTTTTGTTTCATGAACTGCTCCTTGATCTGCAGCTTGATGGATTAAACAAGCGCCAATTACAATCATAGCTGTAACAATTAAACCCCAGTATATAAACGCTTGTGATACACCAACTGATTCAATTAACTGTGCGTTAACATATTTAAAGATTAAGCTACCTGAACCATATGCAGAGACAGAAATACCAGCAATTAAACCTTTACGCTTTGGAAACCACTTTATTAAATTGGATAGTGAAGTGATATATGCTGTACCATCTGCATAACCTACAACAACCCCTGCTAGTACATAAAGCAATATTAATGAGGAAGCTTGTGAACTAAGTATTAATCCTAGTCCTAATGCTAGTCCAGCTATCATAATAAGTTTACGAAGTCCCCATTTTTCTTGCAATTTACTCGCAAATAAAGTCGAAAACGCTAAGGAAAGACTAGTAATTGAGAAAGTTATAGCAACTGCGTTAAGACTCCAACCGTATTTACTAACTAAAGGCTGATTAAATAAACTCCATGTATAAATCGTTCCAAGTCCCATTTGTACTATGACTGTACCAAGGACAACAAGCCATGGATTAACATTTGATTTTTTCATACCTTTCCGCCTCCTCTTTCTATTTCAATGCTATTCGCTAAATTTTCTTTTTTTATGTTCATATTGGCCACCTCATTTGATTTAACACCTTCATTGTATAAGATCTTTCTGTTTATGTAAGCACTTACAAGATAGAGCGTCAAAAATATGGAATCAGTTACAGAAAACGAAGGACGAAATACAAAAAACGAATTATTAAATACGTAAATAGTTATTATTATGTTTTGCATCCATACGACTTACAGCTGTTTTATCATCTTCTTTTATAAAAATTATGTCTCAAGTTATATGATGGCTAGATTACAAAAATTCGATTTTCCTATACAACAAAAAAACTATTTTTACACTATAGTGCACTTTATTTTTTATAAAATAAAAAATATTTTATTGATAAATAAAACTAAATATTCACTAATATATCTATACGTGGTTTAATATATATAATAAAAAATATTTCTGTCTTTAATGAGGAGGTACTATGAAAGCAAACGTAGGGGATACTATACTTTTTCAACGAAATAATTTAAAGATTACAGGATCTGTATTAAAACTTTATACTGAATCGGTCTTAGTTGAAATTACAAATGTAAGCGGTGGTACTTTTGAATTTGATCGAACGATTGTAAATCATAAAAACTATAAAATTTTAAATACGAATACATAAAACAACAAAAAATAGCCCCTGCTCACCAGCAGGGGCTATTTTATATGAAAATAATTCATTAGTTTATATATCCTAAAACACTTACAATCTTACTCGCTTTTAAATTATTAATATGATAATAAATTTCTAAACCTCTTCTCTCAGCTCGTAACACTTTACCTTTCATTTTTGATAAATGTTGCGAAACAGTCGATTGTGGAATATTTAGTAATTCTGTTAATTGTGTTACATTACAAGTTTTTCTCGTACTTAATTCATTTACAATTTGTAATCGGATTGGGTGCGCCATAATTTTCAAAATATCTACATCTTCTTCTGAAACTAAACTTTTTCTCATTTCACTCGTATATGTTGTCATAAGACATTCCCCTTTTATATGAATTCCTCTTATTTAGATCTATTTCCAAAATATTTAAAACTCCGATGTGAAACCTTTATATAAAAATAATAGAATTTTAAATTTTTAAAAACAGAACGAAATACAATTCACTTTATTTATTTGGTACATATACATAATACAATGTTAATATGTGCTCTATGTGAAGTTAGCATATATTTATAATGAAGATTTTTCAAACAATTCACATCTAACTATATACTCCCTCCTAACACTATCCAGTGATTTTAACATATTTTAGGCGTTTGTATATACTATCTACAAAATAAATGTTGTTTAGGGGGATTTCAAATGCCAACAATGTTACAAGAAGAAGTTGAAGAAGCTCGTGAAACATATGTCAGTCGTATCATATTAGTCAGTGGATCAGCTTTATTTTTAGTAGGTGGTGTTATATCGGCAATTTCGGCTTTTAAAGCTTATAATCGTTTGGAAAATACACCGCCTTCTCCAGATAACTCGTAGGTGAATTGTTTTATATTGAATAACAAACAAATGCCACCTCTATTAAGAGATGGCATTTGTTTTATCATAAGTTCTATACTAGAAACCCGCAAAGAATGCTTTAAGTATGAATTACACTTGAACTTACTTCACCACAAACCTCGTCTGACTACACCCATCCTTCTGTTTCGTTACTTCTAATACAGCCGGCATTGCGTTTTTCAGCTCTTGAACGTGTGAAATGACACCGATAAATCGGCCTGATTCTTGTAAGTCAATTAAGGCGTCTACTGCTTTTGTTAATGACTCCTCATCTAATGAACCAAAACCTTCGTCGATAAACATCGTTTCGATGGAAATACCGCCTTCATACGCTTGAATGACGTCTGCCATTCCGAGCGCTAAACAAAGTGATGCATTAAATTTCTCGCCACCAGATAATGTTTTTACATCGCGTGTTTGGCCAGTATATGCGTCGTATACATCTAAGCCTAATCCACTTTGACGATTTCTCTTTTCAACTCGTTCACTTCGTTTTAAATAAAATTGTCCATTTGATAATTTACGTAAGCGTTCGTTTGCAATTTGAACAATTTGTTCTAAATACTCAATTAAGATGTAACGTTCAAATGATATACGGCTTTCGTTATCGCCTTTCATTACTTCATATAAGTCAACAAGTTCCTGGAAAGCTTTTTCTTCCTCATGAATTTGTTCATCAATACGCCTAATATTTTCATGTAAATCAGAAATATATGTTACCGCATTTTGCGCACGTTGACGTTTTTCTTTAATGATATCAAGATTGATTTCTAAATCTTTTATATGTTCACCTAAAGCTGTAATATCCATATACTCTTTATCTTTTAATTCAGCACGTAACTCTTCAATTTGTTTTGCAAGTACTTCAAGAGATGAATAATAGCTTTGAATTTCTTTTTGTAACATATCCATCTCAGCATCACTTAATTTAGCTTCTTTATACGTAATTTGATCGGTAAATCCGCTCTGCTCAAGCTCTTTCATAAAGCGCGTAAACGTCTCTTCTTTCTTCAATTTTGTACTTTCAAATTGATTAGAAGCACTTTCCTGTTCTGCTTGAATACGTATATTTTCATTTTGCCAATGTTGATACGCTTCCTGCACTTTCTTCCATTCGTCCTCCATTAATTTGAGTTCATGCATAGCTTGGTCAAACTGGACTTTCCAAGCTTGGACTGTTTGTAAGTTTTCAGGAATATTTTTCTTATCATGTTCATATGACGTACGAAGCTGCATACACTCCATTTCTGTACGGTGCTGTACTGTTTCTACCTCACGCTTTTGTTTCTGAAGTGCATCTACTTTTTCTTCTACACTCTTTATATTCACAGCAGTTTGCTTACGCGTTTCTTCACTTGCTTTTAGCGTATTTACTTCAGTTGCTAATTGTTTTCCTTTTTGAACAAGTGCACTGTATGTTTCAACTAATTCCTCTGAGCGATAGCCTCGCTTCTTAACCTCCTCTATTACCTGTTCATATTGTAGGTGATAGAAATTCCATTTCTCCTCTAATTGAACATGTAATTTTTCAGCAACATTTTTCTTTTCTCTTAAATCATTTAACTCTTTTTCATCGATCGCATTACTTTGCTCTGTAGCTTTTTTCGGATGGTTCGTACTACCACATACTGGACAAGATTCGCCATCATGTAGATGAAGAGCTAATATACCAGCTTGTTCACTTAACCAGCGACGTTCCATATTTTCATATGCGTTAACTGCCAATCGCATCTTATTATATGCCGCTTCTTTTTCTTTCTCGAATTTTTGCTTTTCTTGCCAAACATCATATGCTTGCTTTAAAACTTTGGCATCTTCTCGCATATTCGTTAGTTCTTCTACTTTAGCTACATATTGCTCAAGTGCTCGTTCTAATTGCTGTAATTCATCAGACATTAGCTGTTTTTGATTTGTATGCTCATCTAATTGTCGATCTAAGTTTTGCATACTTTCTTTTAATTTCCCTATTTGAATTTCTGCACTTTGTAAATTCAACTGTTTCTCAGCTAATGATGCAATAATCGGTTGTAATTCTTCTAATCTTTGAACAAGTTTTTTTGCATTTTCTCTCTCAGGTTCTTTATTCTTTACCGCTTCATATTTCTCCTGAGCAAGTTCAAAGCTTTTCGTTACATTTTCTTTTTTAGCGATTATTTGTTTTAATAAACTTTCAGCCTTCTGCTCATTTTGCATTGCTTCTTCGTACCATTGTTCAAATGGTAATAAGCGCTTCGCCTCTTCCGCACGTTTAAAAGATTTTTCTTTCATTTCAATAACGGTACGATTTTCTTGTAAAGTGTTATATTTCTCATTCTTTTGTTGTAAATCTATAAATTTCTCATTTATGGATTTCGCTGCATGAAAACGTGTTTCAGCATCCTTTAATTGCTTCGTTTGAACATCTTGTTCTACTTGTAATTGCTCCACCTCTGCCTTATACACATCTGTTTCTTGTTCTAATGCTTCTACTACTTGATGCGTGTTTACATGTTCTTGTTCCACCAATGTCTCTAATAATGCTCCATCGCGGATTGGTAATTTGAAAACATTACGGAAGTATAGCTCTCGCTCTTTCTGTTTTTCTTGTAAAACGTCTTTCCATTGTTTTCGTTTTTGATCAAGTAACTCACGCATTAACTTATAACGATCCGTTTTAAAAATACGACGTAAAATTTCTTCTTTGTTTTCTGTCTCAGATGTTAATAGTTTTCGGAATTCCCCTTGTGGTAACATAACAATTTGGCTAAATTGATGTTTACTTAAACCAATTAAATCTTCCACTTTTTTATTTACATCCGTTACATGGAAACGATCAACAGCTGGAACATTCTCTTCATCAATCACTTCATATAGTTCTACTGCATGTCCCGTAATTGTCTTGTTCCCTTGTTTTTTATGTCCAAGTTGTCGTTTTATTTCATAACGTTTCCCTTTTAACTGAAAGGTTAGTTCTACACTTGTATACATATTATCATCAGCAAATTGACTGCGAAGCATGCTCGTATCACTACGTTCTTCTCCGCTTGCCTCACCATATAACACATAACAAATCGCATCAAAAATCGTTGTCTTTCCAGCTCCTGTATTCCCAGAAATGGCGAAAATACGATGATCTCCAAGATCATTAAAATCGATTACTTCTTTCTGTTTATATGGCCCAAATGCTGTCATAATTAGTTGAATCGGTCTCATCCTCGTTCACCTTCCCGTTCTTGCACTGTTTGTAGTACTTCTACAAATAGACGTTCTTTCTCTTCTGATAAATCTAAGCCTTTCATTTCTTTATAAAAAGCCTTTAATAACGATAAATCATCCGTTTTATGTCTTGAAACAGTTACTTCATTTGACTCTGTGAACTCTCGTCTTTGAATAGATCTTTCAACATGCATTGCATTTGGATATACAGATCTTATTTTTTCCATTGGCTGCAAGACAGGATTTTCATCTAATAATTTTACAAACACATAATCTTCACTTACTGGATGTTGTAATAATTCATCTATTTTCGCTTCTACTGTTCGCATTTTACGACGTGGTGCAAGTAACCTTTTTTCAATTGTTGCTTCACCTTGCTCGTCCAGTTCCACAATATAATATCCTTTTTTATGTTTTTCTTCAGAAATAGAATATGCAAGTGGAGAACCTGAATATCGAATTGTCTCATTACGTACAAAATGCGCTTGATGTAAATGTCCAAGCGCTGTGTAATGAAACTTATCAAAATAATGACTATTTACGTATTCAGCACCACCAATTGAAAGTGGTCGTTCTGCATCACTTGTATTCTCTTCCGCTTCTCCCGCAGAAGTTACAAATGCATGACCAACAAATACGTGTCTTGCTTCTTTATCCATTGTTTCAGAAAGCTCATTCATAAAAATACGCATCGCATCATCATGAGAACGTACATCTTCGTTTTTCAAAACATGTCTAACTATGCTTGGATCCGCATATGGAACGAGATGGAAGTGAACCTCGCCATATTCATCATTTAATATAATTGGCTCATATGGAAATTGAAATTGTCCCACAATAAATAATCCTTGTTTCTTCATTAAACTACTTCCAAAATGAATACGATCTGGACTATCATGGTTTCCTGCAACCGCAATAACTGGTGTTTGTAAATCAATGACTATTTTTTGTAAAACATCATTTAATAAGTCTACTGCTTCCGTAGGTGGAATTGCTCGGTCATATAAATCCCCTGCAATAATTACGGCATCTGGTTTTTCTTCTTCAACAGCTTGTACAAACTGATCTAATACAATCTTTTGATCTTCAGTCATATACACGCCATGAACGAGCTTTCCTAAATGCCAATCCGCTGTATGAAATAACTTCATAGTTTCCTGCTCCTTTTAATTTACTGATTTTAGTGATACGAGTTGATAGTTTATTGTAGTTTTTCCGTTTTCCCACTCTAACTTTTGTATCATTGCACTACCAATTCTTTCTTCATTTGATTTATATAAAGGCAATATTTCTTGAACTGTAAATAAGTGATAACCATCCAATTTTAATTGAAATATGTTTTCTTCTATATGTAATCTTACTTCTTTTTCATTTGAAATAATTTTTGTGTGCATCTCAAATTTCATGACAGATACAACCCCTTTTTCTAATCTCTACACTATTAATAGTATATTGGCTATGCAAGATTGACAAGTAAATACACGGCAAAGTACACACTTTTCTACCGCTATATGTTTTTTATTTTTATATATAATACGGTATGTGAAATTTTATTTATTGTAAAAATAAAAATGTCTAATGTGACATCTTTATTTTTGTATAAAGTCTTTCATTACATAATATAAAACTGTAATGAAAACGATCGCTACAAAAAATGAAAATACTGCGATAATGTACCCATCCTTATTTAATAAAATGCAAAAAGAAATAGATATGATAAAAATCGGAAATACAAGTCGTACTTTATCCTTCACTTCCTCTGTCGTATCTGTATGATGAAAATACTGCGTTATCCCTATCATTAAAGAAGACAAAATAATCACCGACAATAGTAAAGGTCCTGGCATTCCGATTTCTCCTTTCTCTATTTCTAATGAAAAGCAATTTTTCTTTCATCATAATCACTTCAAATACTCTTTTTGAAGTAATTATGCACAATTTACACATATATAATAGCGTGTTTATCATGATAATTTCAAATAATTACAATTACAGTAATGTTGTAATATTCATTTTCAACCTTCAAAATCCTGCAAATATAACTCGTCAAAATATGCAGTGTCGAAATTAACACGCACCGTCAAGTTTAGACAAAATTTATAAAGGACATTTCAGTACGTATCAAGAATTAAGAATAAGAAGATATGTAAGGGAGGATGAATTATGACTGAACACGTTTTATTTTCTGTTAGCGAAAACGGCGTTGCATCAATTACTTTAAACCGCCCAAAAGCACTTAATTCTTTATCTTATGACATGTTGCAACCAATTGGGCAAAAACTGAAAGAGTGGGAAAATGATGAGCGAATTGCGCTTATCGTATTAAAAGGAGCTGGCACAAAAGGTTTTTGTGCAGGTGGCGACATTAAAACTCTTTATGAAGCACGTTCGAATGAAGCTGCATTACAGCATGCGGAACGTTTCTTTGAAGAAGAGTATGAAATTGATACATATATTTATCAATATAAAAAACCGATCATCGCTTGTTTAGATGGAATTGTAATGGGTGGTGGTGTCGGTCTTACAAATGGTGCGAAATATCGAATTGTAACGGAGCGTACGAAATGGGCAATGCCAGAGATGAATATCGGATTCTTTCCAGATGTCGGTGCTGCTTATTTCTTAAATAAAGCTCCAGGTTTTGCAGGCCGATATGTTGCTTTAACAGCATCTATTTTAAAAGCTGCTGACGTATTATTTATAAACGCTGCTGATTACTTTATGACATCTGATTCCTTACCAAATTTCCTTACTGAACTTGAAAATGTAAATTGGCATAAAGAAGATGATGTACATACTAATTTAAAAGAAGTTATTCGTACATTTGCAACTGCTCCAAAATTAGAAAGCGAGCTTGCTCCTTCATTAGAAGAAATGAATACTCATTTTGCTTTCGATACAATTGAAGAGATCGTCCATTCATTGGAGAAAGACCAAAGTTCCTTTGCTTTAAAAACGAAAGAAACACTATTATCCAAATCCCCTATTTCGTTAAAAGTAACATTAAAACAGTTTATTGATGGACAAAATAAGTCCGTTGAAGAATGTTTCGCTACTGACCTTGTACTTGCTAAAAATTTCATGAGACATGAAGATTTCTTCGAAGGAGTACGATCTGTTGTCGTTGATAAAGATCAAAATCCGGATTATATATATAAGCAGTTAAGTGATGTTTCAGAAGAAGATGTAAATCGATTCTTCAACTTACTTAACGCATAAGTGGTGGGGCGCCCGTTCATTCGGGATAAACATGAGGCTATATAGTAGTGGAATTTCACTACTATATAGCCTCTTTCTCATTTAATAATTTTTAATAAAATTTAATTTTATTAAATCAAAAATGTGTGCTACACTATTTTTAATCAAATATTCTAAAAATAAAAAGGAGGAGCAACTATGATTGAAAATTATTTTCTTTTCATCATTATGTCTATTTGTCTTATTATTTTACCCGGTCCTGATACTGCAATGGCGACGAAAAATACATTGGTTGCCGGTAAGGTCGGTGGAGTGAAAACAGTGTTCGGTACATGTGTTGCACTTTTAATTCATACTTTAGCAGCAGTAATCGGACTTTCCGCAATTATTGTAAAGTCAGCTCTTTTATTTTCTATTTTCAAGTACGTTGGAGCTCTGTATTTAATTTATATTGGCATTAAAGCCCTTTTAGCGGTAAGAAACAAAGAAGGCTTTGATACGAACGATATATCTTTAAATAATGAAGATGAACACACTTCTTGCTTTCGCCAAGGGTTTCTTACGAATTTATTAAACCCTAAGGTTGCAGTCTTCTTTTTAACCTTTTTACCTCAATTTTTAAATCCAAATCATAATACGTTTATTCAACTTCTCGTAATGGGTCTTACTTACCTCGTATTAACAGTTATTTGGTTCGCTTTTTATATATTTTTAATTGATAAAATTAGTGCTTTTATGAAAAAACCGAGGACGCAACGTTATATTCAAGGCTTAACAGGAATCGTCTTAATTGGTTTTGGTATTAAACTAGCTTTTGAAAAAAATAATTAACAAGACGAAAAACACCACATCTTCAGAGTGGTGTTTTTCATTTAACAACTGTTTTGGCTGTTTACTCTCTATTAAAACCAGCGCTCTGTTACAACTTTTTTACGTGTATAGAATTGAACACCATCTGTACCATTTGTACCTAAATCACCAAAGAATGAAGCTTTATTTCCTGCAAATGCGAAAAATGCCATTGGTGCTGGAACATTTACGTTTACACCGATCATACCAGCATCGATATTATCACGGAACGTTTGTGCATGTTTACCATTTGACGTATAAATAACCGCGCCATTTGCAAATTTAGATTGATTTGTTAATTTAATACCTTCTTCTAAATCTTTAACTCGTACAATGCTTAATACTGGAGCAAAAATTTCATCTTGCCAAATTTTCATTTCTTGATTTACACCATCAAAGATTGTCGCACCTACAAAGTAACCTTCTCCAACTTCTTCCTTAATTTTGCGACCATCAACTAATAAAGTTGCTCCATCTGCTACACCGCTATTAATATAGCCTAATACGCGCTCTTTATGAGATTCACGAATTAATGGTCCAACATAATTATCTTCGTGGAAACCGTCACCTACTTTTAACTTCTTCGTCTCTGCTACTAGTACGTCGATGAATTCATCAGCAATTTCATCAACTACTGCTACTACTGAACATGCCATGCAGCGCTCTCCACTACTTGCGAATGCAGATCCAATTACACCTTGCACTGTTTTCTCAAGATTGCAATCAGGCATTACAATCGCATGGTTTTTTGCACCAGCTAACGCTTGTACACGTTTCCCGTGTTTCGTACCTGTTTCATACACGTAACGAGCTACCGGCTCAGATCCAACGAATGAAATAGCTTGAATATCTTTACTTTCTAAAATGCTATTTACAACATCTTTTCCGCCTTGTACTAAATTCAATACCCCTTTTGGAAAACCAGCTTCATAGAATAACTCTACAAGTCGCTCTGCTAAAAGTGGCGTTCTTTCCGATGTTTTTAATACGAACGTATTACCGCAAGCAATTGCAAGTGGGAACATCCATAATGGAATCATCATTGGGAAGTTAAACGGTGTAATACCAGCAACAACTCCAATTGGGTAGCGCCAAATCGATCCATCAATGCCGCTAGCAATATTCGGAAGAGCTTGTCCCATCATTAAATTTGGTGCTGATGTTGCAAGTTCTACCGCTTCAATCCCTCGCTGCACTTCACCAGTTGCATCCGTTAATGTTTTACCATTTTCTAGCGTAATGATTTTAGCAAGCTCTTCTTTGTTTTCTTGTAAAAGCTGTAAATATTTATATAATTGTCTTGAACGATTCGGAACTGGTACTTTAGACCATGTTTCGTATGCTGCTTTTGCCGCTTCAACAGCTTTTTCAACATCTTCTTTCGGAGATAGCGGAACGTAAGCGATAATTTTTCCAGTCGCCGGATTCGGAACTGCTTCTACTTCTGTACCAGTAGATTCTACCCACTCACCATTAATATGATTTTTTACTCGTTTAATTTCAGTTGTAATCATTATATTCTCTCCTTTTTTATGATGTATATAAGTCTATTATTTTTGATTAGAAATTAACTGTTCACTAACTTTCTTATATAAAGCAGCCATATCGTTTTCACCATATCCTGCCTCACTTGCTTCTTCATATACGTTTAATAGCATTTCGCTTACTGGTAAGTGAAGTTCGCTTTCTTTCGCTAAATCTACTGCAAATCCTAAATCTTTCTTTAATAAATTCACAGTAAATCCTGGATCGTAGTTTTCAGTTGCAATGAAACTTTTATAATTACGCTCATAAATTCTACTTTGACCGTAACTTACATTTAAAATATCAAACATTTTATCTAAATCCATATTATTCTTTTTCGCTAATGTTAAAGCTTCACTCACACCAGCTGTATAAAAACCAATTAATAGGTTATTAATTAATTTAACTGTTGTGCCACTATCAATCTGCTCACTAACATGGAAAACATTCGCACCTAGTACGCCCATGATAGATTCCGTTTTCTCATATACTTCTTTCGATCCACCAACCATAAACGTTAATGTACGGTTTTCAGCTCCAATTACCCCACCACTAACAGGCGCTGCTAAAAAGTCTACTTTCTTTTCCTTTGCAGCTTCCTCTAACTGTTTGTTTAATTGTGGAGATACAGTACTTGTATCAATTAAAACTACATTCGAGTGGCTATTTTCAAATAATCCTTCTTCCCCAAAATACACCGCTTCAACAGCGCGAGGTGAAGGTAAACTTGTAAAAATCACATCGCATGTTTCTGCTAGTTTTGAGATTGATAAGCCAATAATTCCTCCTTCATTTTCAAAGGAAGCTTCGGCCTCTTTATTTAAATCCACACCGTATACTGTGTAACTCGATTTAACTAAATTTTTAGACATCGGAAGACCCATATTACCTAAACCGATAAAGCCAATCTTTTTCATATCGCTTTCCTCCTATTTACACAATATACTTTCCACGATTTATAATAGCTTTCGCAATTTCTCTCTTTTTTGTAAATACGTTCGTGTATAAAGGCACTAATAATTGACGAATTTCAGCTAAAATTACGTGTCTATCTTGTTCTTCTGTGACAGCCGCTGCAAGTATAGAAATCGCTGCTTCTTCTACTTTACGATAGCCTTCTTCACAAATAACATCAGTTATCATTTGTTTCGTACGCTCTTTCTCTTCACCATTTTTACTAATTGCTTTACTCGTGCGTAAAAATGCTGATTCCATGACGTACACGTCCGTTAACATATTTGATAATACACGTGAATATTCTTGTTCTTGGTCAATTTTTAACCCTGGAGTTTTAGAGAGCGTTTTCAAAGATTGTTTCAACAATTTTTTCGCTAATAAAATGTAACGATGGTTTCTTTCAACATTTGCTACATCAACTTCTACTTCAGTATCTTCAATTTGTTCCATTTGCTTCATTAACATTTTAGCAACTGTTAATCTATTAATTTCGTTTGTTCCTTCAAAAATACGACTAATTCTAGCGTCACGATATAATCGTTCTACCTCGTACTCTTGCATATAACCGTAACCACCATGAATTTGTACAGCTTCATCTACGATATGACCAAGTGTTTCAGAAGCATTTACTTTATTAAGTGCACATTCAATTGCAAATTGAGACATTTTCTTCATAAGATCTTCATCACTCTCATGAATTGCTTCATCAATTACACCTGCTGTACGGTAGGCTGCACTTTCTGCTCCATATGTAGCAATGATCATATTTGCAATTTTCTCTTGAATCATCGTAAAATCTACTAATTCCGTTTGGAACTGTTTTCGCTCTTTTCCATATTGAACCGACAAACCAATTGCTTGTTTTGCTGTTCCAATATTTCCAAAAGCCAGCTTTAGTCTAGCAAAGTTAAGAATATTAAGAGCTACGTGATGCCCTTTTCCAACTTCCCCTAAAACATTTTGAGCAGGGATGACAACATCTTCTAAAATTAGGGTAGCCGTTGAAGAACCTTTAATCCCCATTTTCTTTTCTTCTAGTCCAATGGATACACCTTCACATGTTCTTTCGACAATAAACGCTGTCATTCCTTTATTTGTCTTCGCAAAAACAACGTATACATCTGCCATATGAGCATTTGTAATCCACTGCTTCTCACCATTTAACTTCCAAGCAGTACCATCTTCATTTAATACTGCACTTGTTTTTGCACTTAAAGCATCAGAACCAGCATTTGGCTCAGTTAAAGCATAAGCCCCAATCCATTCTCCAGACGCAATTTTCGGCAAATATTTTTCTTTTTGTTCTTTCGTTCCGTAATATATGTAAGGCAATGTACCTACACCAGCATGTATATTAAAGGAAACACTAAATGCACCAGCGTATCCCATTTTTTCTGCTACAAGCCCTGAAACTGCCTTTCCTAACTCAAATCCGCCGTACTCTTCTGGGACTTCGATACTTAATAATCCAAGTTCTCCAGCTTTCTCAAATAATTGACGAGAAATTTTATAGTTATGTTGTTCTATATTCTCCATTTGTGGAACAATTTCTTGTTTAACGAATTGTTCTGTCGTTTTTGCGATTAAATCTTCATCTCCTGAAAAATCTTCTGGCGTAAAGAAAGTATAATTCACATCTTTATTAAGTGAAAAAAATTCATCCCACGGTAACTTTGTTTTCTCCATCTGAATCCCCCTATCATTTCGGCCTTACTTGCTACTACGTATGCTCGTCTACGATGAGTGGAATTTCTTATTTTTGAAAACAGAAGGCGATGAATTGTCACATCAAGCAGTTCGTTTTGCCAAAGATGTATTCTCATCGCCTTAGTTGTTTTATCTATTGATCCTCTGATAATACTGTTTTTGCAATTCCAGTATCTAGTTCTTCAAAGTCATGATATGAAATTGTTTCATATAACTCACTTCTCGTTTGCATACTTGAAAGTGCATCTTTTTGAGAACCTGTTTCCTTAATTAAAGTAAACACATTCTCATATGCTTTCGCTGCAACACGAAGTGAAGTTACAGGATAAATAACCATTTGGAAGCCCATATTCGCAAATTCCTCTGCACTATAATACGGCGTTTTCCCGAACTCAGTCATATTCGCAAGTAAAGGCGCATTTACTTTACTATTAAATAGACGGAACTCTTCTTCTGATTGAAGTGCTTCAGGGAATATTGCATCTGCACCTGCTTTTACATAGGCGTTCGCTCTTTCAATCGCTTCATCTAAGCCTTCTACACCGCGAGCATCTGTGCGTGCCACAATATATAAACTTGGTGCAACTTCTTTAATCGCTTTAATCTTTTGAACTAACTCTTCTGTAGTAACAAGTTTCTTACCATTTAAATGTCCACATTTCTTCGGTAATTGTTGATCTTCAATTTGAACAGCCGCAACTTTTGCTTCCACCATTTCTACTGCTGTTCTCGCTACGTTTAATACACCGCCAAATCCTGTATCAATATCAACAAGAACTGGTAAATCTGTAGCTCTTACTAGATCCCTTGCTCTCTCTGCTACTTCAGTAGACGTCACGATTCCTAAATCTGGTATACCTTTACTTGCAGTATAAGCAGCTCCCGATAAATATAAAGCTGAAAAACCTGTATTTTTCGCAACAAGAGCAGCCATTGCATCATGAGCACCTGGAATTTGCAAAATCCCATTTGCTTCTACTAAAGCTCGGAAGCGATTCGCAAACTCCTCTTGTGTTGACTGTTTATTCACAACCCAAGCCATTCTAAATTCCCCCTATTATTAATTTAAGAATAGATCTACAAATTCGTTTACATTCATATTTTCTAGTTTTTCTTCATTTAGACAAACTTCATGAATTTGTTCTTGTTGCTTACTAGAATAATGACCTGCCATATTTGCAGTGAATTTTTGAACAACTTTTGGAATTGCTTCGTCTCTACGGAAACGGTGACCAAGTGGATATTCACATTCCACATTTTCTGTTACAGTGCCATCCTTGAAATGAACTTGAACAGCGTTGGCGATTGAGCGCTTGTTCGGGTCAAGGTAATCTAAACTGTACTGTTTGTTTTCAACAACAACCATCTTATTACGTAATTCATCTACACGTGGATTATTTGCTACTACATCCTCATAATCATCCGCAACGATATCTCCTTTTAACAAACCAATTGCCGTAATGTATTGTAAGCAATGATCACGATCAGCTGGGTTATTTAATGGACCTTCTTTGTCGATAATACGAATTGCTGATTCATGAGTTGTAATCGTAATACGATCAATTTCATCTAATCTTTCTTTAATTTCTGGATGTAATTTCACTGCACACTCTGCAGCTGTTTGTGCATGGAACTCTGCTGGATATGAAACTTTAAATAATACATTTTCCATTACATAAGACTCTAATGGTCTTGCTAACTTTAATTCTTGTTTATTGAATAATACATCTTGGAATCCCCAGCCTGGTGCAGATAATGCTGTTGGATATCCCATTTCACCTTTTAGAGCAGTCATTGCAAGATGAACACCGCGGCTTGTTGCATCACCTGCTGCCCATGATTTACGTGAGCCTGTATTTGGTGCATGACGATATGTACGAAGACTAGAATTATCAATCCATGCATGTGATAATGCATTAAAGATTTCTTCACGTGTTCCGCCGAGCATTTTTGCAACTACAGCAGTTGTTGCTACTTTTACGTATAATACATGGTCAAGACCAACACGATTCAAACTATTTTCTAAAGCTAGTACACCTTGAATTTCATGTGCTTTAATCATCATTTCTAATACTTCACGTACTTTTAATGGTTCTTTTCCTTCTGAAATACGAACACGGCTAATATAATCTGCAACTGCTAAAATACCACCTAAGTTATCAGATGGATGTCCCCACTCTGCTGCAAGCCAAGTATCGTTATAGTCTAACCAACGGATCATACATCCGATATTAAATGCACCTTTCACTGGATCAAGCACATATGACGTACCTGGTACACGTGTACCATTCGGCACGATCGTTCCTGGTACAACTGGTCCTAGTAATTTCGTACACTCTGGATATTGTAGTGCTAAAATTCCGCATCCAAGTGTATCAAGTAATACGTAACGAGCAGTACTGAATGCTTCTGCGCTAGTTACCTCTTTATTTAATACATAATCCGCAATTTCTTCTAATAATGCATCTTTTTGTTTAATTTCATTTGTTTTAATCATACTATTCTTCCCTTTCTGTCGAAAATTCGTTATTATTAATGATGGGTGTCGGTCAAACACCCATCTAGCGGGCGGCGCTAACAACTCCCCAGTTGTTCTTATTTACTAAGTACATGTCGCTCGCCAACATAATTTACACGTGGACGGAACAATCGATTGTTCGCATGTTGCTCAATTACGTGCGCGCATAGTCCTACTGTTCTAGAGCTAAAGAAGATTGGTGTGTAAAGTTGAATTGGAATACCAAGCATCCAATATACTGGAGCTGCATAATAATCAAGGTTCGGATAAATTCCTTTTTCCTTCTCCATAATCTTTTCTCCAGCTTCACACATTTCATATAGTGTATAATCGCCTTTTACATCACATAACTGCTTTAAAGCTTCCTTCATCATCAGTGCTCTTGGATCCATCTTCTTCATATACACACGATGTCCAAAGCCCATAATTTTTTCTTTGTTATATAGTTTCTTCTGTAACAACTCTTCAAACTTTTCAACATTACCAGCTTCTAAAAGCATGTACATAACCGCTTCGTTTGCACCACCGTGTAAGCTACCTTTTAAAGATGCAACTGCACCTGTTAAAGCACCATATAAGTCCGATTGCGTTGATGCAATAACGCGCGCTGTAAATGTAGAGTTTGGCATTTCATGTTCACTATATAAAACAAGGGAACGATCAAAGATCTTCTCCTCAAGTTCAGTTGGTTTTTTACCTGTTAACATATAGAAGAAATTCGCGCTATATGATAATTCTTGAAGAGGCTGAATTGGCTCTTCATTATTTAAAATATGATAGCTATTCGCTACAATGTTTGGTACTTTGCTCAATAATTTGTACCCGCGGCTTTTGTTTACTTCTAACGAGCGGTTTTCGATATCATTATCGTAACCAGCTAATGCGGACACACCTGTACGCAATCCATCCATCGGGTGCGTCTCTTTCGGTAATGCCTTTAATACGTTGAATACACCTTCTGGTACCGCGTATTCTTTTTTTAATTTCTTTTCAAGTTTTGCTTTTTCATCCTCATTCGGTAGATGTTCTTCCAATAAAAGGTGCACAATATCTAAATACTCTTTTGTTTTTGAGAGTTCGATTAAATCATACCCTTGAATTACAATTTCACCTTTCACTGTGTCAAGAAACGAAATTTTCGTCTCCGCTGCCACTATACCATCTAATCCCGGGGAAAATTTTTCTTCAGCTTTCATCATTATTTCCTCCAATCCTAATAGATCTTCGTGCACATAACTGTAAGCCTTTACAAAATCGTGAAACTACATTTCTATTTCAATGTATCAGAGTTTTTAGAAGATTTCAATTTATTTTATAATGATAAGTTTCCTATACTTTTACCGATGTAACAATACAATTTTTCAAAAATAATTTTCATATTTTATAAAGAAAGGACAGACTTCTTTGTTCGCCTTATTAAAACAAAATATAAGGATGAATCAGAAAATCCTACAGAACATATCATTCTCCCATTTTTTTAAGAAAATAAAAAAAACGAGTTGTACACATATACAACTCGTTTCTTCATAATATTTATTTCACTATCTCTTCAATATAATTCTTATATAAAACTTATTTACTTTTAAAAAAGTTATTATTTTACATAATTAAATTAAATTCCTACGTTTCCCCGTACTAACCTACAACTAAATGATAGTTTTGAAAGTGCTAAAGATCATCAACATTCAAAAAAAAAAAAAAAAATAGAATGTCTCCTTCCTTAACTTACATAATTTACCGCATAGTTTCCTAAAGACTATTCCTAAAGAATATCCAGGCTGAATTGGACTATTAACATGCTATATTCAGAATTCTTCCTTAAACCATTGTAGAGCGTCATGTTCAATTAAAATTTTGATCTTTGTTCCTCTCGTTTACGCAAATTCTTTTTTACCTAATCGCTGTTTTACAAAAATGACAAAAATAATGAAAGCGATTAGTCCTGAAATTGCACTACCTGCAAATAAAATACGGTAACCGAACATTTGCGAAACAACTCCAAGTAAAATCGTACCAAGTCCAATCCCTAAATCAAATGCGGTAAAGAATGAAGCGTTAGCAACTCCTCTTTTACTCGGATCAACAATTGTAAGCATCGCTGCTTGTAATGCGGGCTGTGCTGAACCGAATCCAACACCGTATAATGCAGCTGCGATAACTACCCCTATTAAACTATTTGAAATCGTTAATACAACTATCGCGATAATCGTAATACATAGTGCCGGGAGTATAATAAATACTTCTCCATACTTATCTAATAGTTTTCCTGAAATTGGTCTTACAATCGTTAAAGCAACTGCATATACAAGAAAGAATGTCCCAGGATTCACATCGATTGAAGATGCAAATAGCGGTAAAAACGTCGTAATTCCTCCATATGCAAATGATAAAAAGAAAACTACAATTGTAATGGAGAGAACCGATTTTTCAAACAACTGCATTTTCCCTTTTTCTTTTTGTGGTGTGAATGGCATTTTCGTCATGAACGATAATAGGACTGCCATAAAGGATAAAAGAGTTGCCAACAAGAATAGGCCGTGAAATGAATAATGTTGTACAACCGATAATCCAATCATTGGGCCGATCGCCATTGCAATTGTCATAGCCATCCCGTACCAACCCATACCTTCACCACGGCGTGAATCTGGAATAATATCAGTTATTGCTGTTCCAACAGCTGTTGTAGAAACAGCCCATGTCACGCCATGAATAACCCGTAAAACAGCTAAAAGAACAATAGTCGATGCTAAATTATAAGAATACATCGTTATCCCAAAAAAGACGAGTCCGAAAATAATAAAAGATCTTCTCCCATATTGATCTAACATTCCTCCGATAATCGGTCGTATTACAACTGCTGCTATTGTAAACATTCCCATCATAAGTCCAACTTGTGATTCATTGCCGCCTATCTCTTTAATAAAGAGCGGGAGCGTTGGTACAAGTAAATAAAATCCTGTAAATAAAAATAACATTGCGAAAGTCATTTGAATAAATGATTTCGTCCATAATCGTTCCATTAAAATTCCTCCATAAACACGTATATTCTTGCAATTAACACCTCCATTTTACATTTTCTTAGTCCCTTTTCCCTCCGTAAATAGACGTAACTTTTTATAATAAATGGTCCACCATCAATATAAATTGGTCTTACAACTTTATAAGTATACATTGGCCTAAAGTCCTATCTATATGTACCTTTATACGCGTGAAAAGAATATACTACTTTATTATCACAACTTAGGAGTGATTATGTTATGTGGGTATCTTCAAGAGTAACAGCCGTCGTTCCTTCGACTCCTGGGATACACGTTCCAGCCGTTCATACAGCTAGTTCCGATGTAGGAATTGAACTTCCTGCAACTTGGCAACAATATCAAATTCCAGGTCAAGTTACTCCCTCATTTTGGCATCATGGCGCACATCCAAGTAGTACTACCTTTTACAACCCCAGTTATACTCCATTGCCTCAGGCTCAAGTTTTTTATCATTTTCCATCAATTTATTTTCAAAATTTCTACGGTACTTTTAACATTTAAATTTAAACGATAAAAAAGCACTTAAGATTGTAATTTTTACAAATCTTAAGTGCTTTTTTGTACTTTTTATTAACTTCTCTTATTGTCCATTATTGACAGGGACTTCTCCTGCATTCCCGCCAGTATCTGGTTGTGTGGTCGCTGGAGGTGTTGTATTTCCTTGACCTCCTCCATTATTTGCTGGAGGTGTTGTATTTCCTTGACCTCCTCCATTATTCGCTGGAGGTGTTGTATTTCCTTGGCCTCCTCCATTATTCGCTGGAGGTGTCGTATTTCCTTGGCCTCCTCCGTTATTCGCTGGAGGTGTCGTATTTCCTTGGCCTCCTCCATTATTCGCTGGAGGTGTTGTATTTCCTTGGCCTCCTCCGTTATTTGCTGGAGGTGTCGTTCCTTGGCCATTTCCATTATTTTGTTCATTTTGTTTCTTTTCTTCTTCTTGTTTCTTTTGTTCTTCTTTCTTCTTAAGTTCCTCTTGTTTCTTTTGTTCTTCTTGTTTTTTCAGTTCTTCTTGTTTCTTTAATTCTTCTTGCTTTTTCTCTTCTTCAGTTTTTTGCTGCTGATCTTGTTTTGGTTGTTCTGTCGTGTCCGGTACGCTCGTATTTGGAGAAGAATCACGTTTTTCACCTTTTATACGTAACTCACTGCCTTCTTGAATTACACTACTAGGCATTTTAAAGCGTGATTTATCCGTAGCCATTTCACTCATCATTTCTTTAAAGATCAGTTGTGCAATTTTCGTATTTTTACTACTAATATACTCGTCTTTACCATCTTTCATATATCCAGTCCATACTGCCATCGTATATTGCGGCGTATAACCTGCAAACCAACTATCACGAGTTGCACTTTCCGGAATATTAAATTTCGCTAATTGTTTTGAATCATAGTTTGTTGTACCTGTTTTTCCAGCTACATCTAAAGAACTTATATTTGCCGCTGTACCAGTACCTGATGTTACTACTGAGCGAAGCATATCAGTAATCATATATGCTGTAGAGTCAGCTATAACTTGTTTTGGTTTTTGCTCAAAACTTTGTGATTTTCCGTCTGGATAAACTATTTTCTTAACAAAATGCGGTTTTGCATACTTTCCACCATTACCAAATGTCGCATAAGCACCTGCTATTTCAGTTGGTGATACTTCGTTTGTACCAATCGCTGTAGATTCTTTCGGTGCTGAATCAAATGTAATACCTAATTTCTCAGAGAACTCCTTTGATTTATTAAGTCCTACTTCTTTTGCAGTTTTAACTGCTGGAACGTTACGTGACATTTTTAACGCTTCACGCATAGTAATTGGGCCTAAATGACTTCTGTCAGCATTTCGAAGTTCTTGTCCAGTTGAATATTTAAATGGAGAATCATCAATTTGATGATACGTAGCCCATTTTAAGTATTCAATTGCAGGACCATAATCAAAGATTGGCTTCATAGTTGAACCAGCTGCACGATCTAATTCAATTGCCATATTATGCCCTTTAAATACTGCTTTATTTTCACCACGTCCACTACCTATAGCACGAACCTCACCTGTTTTCGTATCCATAAATGTGAAAGCACCTTGGAATTTATCATTTGGATAATTAATAATATTTTCATTTAAAATCTTATCAGCAAATCGCTGTGCTTTCGGGTCTAATGTTGTATAGATTTCTAAACCATCTGATCCAATATTTACATCTGGTATTTCCTTTTCTACCTCTTTAACTACTGCATCCATAAATGCAGTATGTGGCATTGCTTGAAGTTCCGTTGCTGTCTTAAGTCCCTTTGTCACTTCAACTTTCGAAGCTTCTTCCATTTCTGCCTTCGTAATATATCCATGTCGATTCATTAATCCTAGTACAACATTTCTTCTTTCTGTTGCCCTTTGAATATTTTCCGTTTTTGTTGGATCATAGTTATTCGGTGCTTTCGGTAAACCTGCAAGCATCGCAACTTCTGGTAATGTTAACTCTTTCAATTCTTTACCATAGTAGTTTTGTGCTGCTGTTGCGATACCGTATGAACGGTTTCCTAAGTTAATTTTATTTAAATACATTTCTAAAATTTCATGTTTTGAATATTGTTGTTCTAGTTTATACGCTAAATATATTTCCTGAACCTTACGTTTTGATGTTTTTTCCATCGATAAGAAGTAGTTTTTAATAACCTGTTGCGTTATTGTACTTCCACCTTGTGAACCGTAATCTCCTTTAAGACTCACCAAAACAGCACGGGCAGTACCTTTAAAGTCTACTCCGCTATGCTCGTAAAAACGTGCATCCTCTGTTGCTAAAAATGCATTTTCTACTAATTTAGGAATTTGATCATACGTAACATTCGTCCGCTTTTCTTTTCCGTATTCATATACCAAATCGCCATTTTTATCATAAATTTTTGAGGATAACGGATTAACAAGTTTTGCTTTCTCAAGTTTTGGTGCATCCTTAATCATTACAAAGAAGGTAGCAACCCCCGCCACTAAACCAACAATACCAAGTAATAAACAAGTAATTAAAAACTTACGAAAGAACGATGTTTTTCCTTTTGGTTTTTGTGTTTTAGAAGCTGGCTGTTTTTTCTTTTTAACTTGTCGTCGCTCCTCTCGAGAACGATAATTTTCTGACATGTTACTTTCTCCTGCCTTTCAATTCTCCCGTTGATTTACTTAAAAATATTGAGGTCACTTTCTAAAATGAATTTAATTAAGAAAGTATATTGACCTGGAGCATTCAATATTTTCCTAATTCACAGATTATAAAATTTAGAATACTTCTTATACAAAGTATTTTCACTTCTATTTTTCCTAATAATGCTGCCCCTTTAAGCATAGAATGTAAAAAGTGAATTTTTAATACCTCGTATAAATAATATACCTTTTTTTCAAATGGTCAATATTTTCTTATTTATAAATCAAAGGTGAAATAAAAATAGCACAACGATATGTACTTCGTGTGAACTTCCTTATAATTACGTATAACGAACATTTAATATATTGCATATAAGTATCATACCTCTTTAATTATAAGGATTTCAACATCCCAACCCCAACATCTACAAGAAATTATAAAAATTGAAAAGCAAGGAGTTGCGTAATAATGGAATTATCTCCCGTGATTTCAAAAAGTATAGTTGCTGTTGGCTATAATCCATTTTCTATGATTTTACGTATTCAATTAAAGAATGGAATGTATGATTTCTTTAACGTGCCTGAAAACATTTACACCGGTTTATTAAATGCACATTCTAAAACGAATTATCACAATACTTATATTAAAAATTCTTTCCGCTATACTAAAATTTAAACTTAAACGAAATGAAAAAAGAAAGGAGGTAATCCCCCTTTCTTTTTTCATTTCACGACTCAGCTATCTTCTATTTCTCTTATTCATGTCATCATATGCTTGAATTTGTTTTTTTAATCGCCGATCTGCTTTTTTATCGTGTACAACTAAAATCGCATGTATAACCCCTGGAACCCAAAATATTAATGTTAATATGAAATTAATTATTGCTTGAAATGGTTTTCCACAAAATAATACGGCTACAGGTGGAAGTAGAATTGCCAACAAATACATCATCGCTTGAAAACTCCTTGTTTTGTATTTTTTATCTCTCTTCTTTTCATACGCTCACAAAACCAATTATTTTTATATTTCATAAATTCCAATTAAGCATGAAAAACTTTTCTACTCTTATATATTCTATTCAAATGCCTAAAAACCTACTACTTCAATCTTACCACGTATGTAAAATTAAAATCCCCCTTCCTTTATCAAATGTGTATTTTCATATTTTTATTTTTTCTAATCTGTCTTCTTTCTCTATTATAGTTAATCCAATCGCAGAAATAATAGTTCCTATTGCTTGTATCCAAATACCAATGAGTGCTATTATCTTCTCATTCTTCTTATCAACCATACTACCTTCATTTTCTATTTCGTTCTTTGATACATTAATAATACCTTGATACGCTTGAAGTCCAGCACCTAAACTTTGCAAAGAATTACCTAGTATTATAATTCTCTGTATTGCTTTCATCTGAAGTAAAGCTGCTTCTACTCCTAAAAAAGCACCAATCGATTGTAAACTGTTCCCGATAATTATGAGATAATCATTCTCTTTCAATTGTTTATTTATATTAAAATATGTTCCTATTACATTTGATATATTCCCTAATGCTAATAATTCAATGCCCATTTTATCAAGCATTTCACTTTTATTCTCCAAACACATATTTTGATTTTCTCTTTCAGCTTCATTTCCGGTATCATTACTCGCTATTATTTGTAATATATAACCGAGGGCTTGTAATGAGCTTCCTACAATTACAAGATCTGATTCAACTTTCTCTTCTCCAATAAATCCTCTTGTCGTCCCAATAGCCGCAGTAAGATTTCCTCCTACTTGAAACCATGCTCCTGTCACTTTTAAACCGCTTGGATTCATTTTTATCACCTATTTAGAAATTTTCTAGTGCTTTTTTCGCCATACACAAATGACATCCTTTATCTCATATTTATTTTCTATATGTAATTTTGTGCATTCTAAAATGTGTTAATCATACAAAAAAGCACCTTTAAGGTACTTTTTTTTAGACAAAGCGTATATCACTGAAAATATGCTAATTAAAAGATACGTATACAATTCAAAATATATTTACATACATTCTGGGCATGTCAATGAAGCTCCATTTTTATCTATTGTTATATTTAATATATATTGAATCGCATGATGTGACCACATTTCAGGTGTGGGTGATTCATTTACATACTGTGGTGCACATGAATACAGCATTGGGCTCCTAATACTTCCGCCCGGATCTAAAGCAACTACAGCCATACCATAGGGTAATTCAAGTGCCATAGATTTCGTGATACCTTCAATTGCAAACTTTGAGGCACAATATGGCGCCAGCTCAGCTTCTCCCTCTCGGCCCCAACTAGAACTCATATTAATAATCATTCCTTCTTTCCTAGCTACCATCGCTGGGACAAATGCCCTAATTACATTTACTACACCATTTACGTTTACATTCATTACATTTTCGAATTCTTGAGCTGTTACTTTCCACAGTGGCGCATTTTTATTAACAATCGATGCATTATTTATTAACAAGTCAGGTGCTCTATATCTATGAAGTATATAACTCGCCCAATTACTTACTTGCTGGGAGTCTGAAACATCGATTATTTGAAAATCATGTATATTACCGTAATATTTTTTCAATTCTTCAACTTTATCTTTTGAACGTCCACAGCCATATATATTCCATCCCAATTCATGAAATCGATCAACCATTGCACGACCTAATCCTTGCGTCACTCCTGTAATCATTACAACTTTTCCAGTTTCGTTTCGCTGCATATACCTCTCCTCCTTTATAAAATTTTACACTCTCCCTTTTCATTCAGCCATTTACTAAAGTATCAACTCATTTCATACTTTAGTAGGAGTTTTTATGTAAGCAAAAAGAGTAACCATAACAGTTACTCTTGCTTATATATCAAAAAAGTCATTATTTATTTCGTTATTGCTTTTATATTTCAGCTTCTCTTTCCCGCATTTCTCACACAATATATAAAAGTTACACCTAGATTACCTCTTTTAAAATCTTCATTATCCTTAATAAAACCATATTTATGCTTACAGTGAGATTCATCTAAAAAAATTTTAAACCATTTTTTCAACATAGAACAGTTAACCTCTATGAAAGAATCTTCATCTATTCTGATTACCGATTTTTATTTAAATTCTCAATCTCATTTTGCAACTTTTTGAATTGTTCAAAATGCATAGTGATAGATTGACTATTTCCATAATCAACACTATGCTTCACAAATAAAACACCAGTGTCATGAAAAATTGCTTCCAGTTCTTTTCTGATGGATACTTTCATTATATGTGCTGTTTTAATAGCCGATAAAATTGCAATTTCATTAAACTTTAATTTTATTTCATTTGGACAAAATGCTTCTTCAACCAATATAACTTCATTGCTATAAATAAGTGCAACAAGATTACTTGATTTTGCATCTGTTAAATCTACTTTTTTTATAACATTATTCATTACATTTTGCCTCCTTTGATTTTGTATATATTAATTATACAATTGTTTTTTAAAATTAATCGACCTTACATTAATTTTAACATACTTTTATTGTAGGATTAAGCTACACTTCAAACGTTTTACTATTCCACAATTTTTGTTACATGAACCATTTGGACTATAAGGCCATATAGTAATGTTAACAAATGATTGTAAAGCGGGTGAAAACTATGCCCTCAGTTGTAGGGAATTTAGTTGTACAAAATAGTAACGGTTCATTTAACTTAGGCGATTTCTACAACGTTTCTCCGAAAGAAAATACGAAGGCTTATAATGGATCTGGTGCTTCAAACGTTGGTTTTGTTGTTAATACTTTTAATGGCGTGAGCGCGACTAATACGTTTGATTCTGACCTTGCAGATCAAAACCAAGTGGGTACAGCCTAATCCTATTTTTTCATCGTTCTGTTTAGGAATTTTAAATTTGTCTATACTATAATTAGGCTGTTACACAGCTATTATTGATTTTTGGAGTACCCTATCTTTTTCTCCCTTTCCCTGGGGCTCAGCAGCTAGTATGAAGCTAGCTGCTTTTTCGTTTCATTATTTATATCCCTCATCTAAAATAACGTAAAGGAAGCTAAAATTGAAATTTCAGCTTCCTTTACGTTATTTCAATAATATCAGAAGTATTAAATACGTAAGTTTTATAAAATGCGTCCGTACATATTACAATGCGCTTTAGCGGGTTTATATGCACTACTGTCATATAACTTGTAAGGATGTAACCATCTTCAAAATATGTCACCAATATTTCTTTCTCAGACAATAATGACGTTAATAATTTATCAGAAATTCTCTCTTTTGCTTCGTTTGTTAAGAGCGGTTTTTGTACTTTAAACTTCTCTCCAATAACCTTTCGCAAACTTAACAACTGTTCCGACATTACTGTAAATGGAACCCATTCTCTTTCTATTTTCTGCACCTTTACATCATTCATTTCTTTATCTCCTTGATCATTTATCCATTCAATTTCACACATAATGGTACTCAATTATTCTTTCATAATGCTAGGCTCATATTTATCCGGCATTAACAGGTAGTGAAGCTCCTACCTCAAAATCCGCTATATGCGAGGAGGTAAGACGAAAATCAACTGCCCGTTAACGCTTAATTGGTGAAAGCTAATAAATAACGGACGATGAACACCCTGCTTATTAAAGTTTCACTTTATTTCTTATTCGTATACTATCTACACATACAAGAACATTCGTTCTAATTATACACGAACTTACGTTCTTTTGGAATGATTTAAATTATATTTTTATCCATCATTTATTTTTTCTTCATCAAGTGAGCTTTTCACTTCTTATATAATAGGCCGTCCACATATCAACAGAAAAAGCGACTTCATACAAAGTGAAGTCGCTTTTTTCTAATAACGTATATTTCCATATTTACTTTTCTATCCTGACAAGCGTTCTTTCCGGGATACAAATCTCATCTATATTAAAATGATTTATTTTTAATTTTAATTCTCCCACTCGTTCCTGATCTTCATCACCAACCCAACAACTGAATAATTCAAAATAGTCCCCCTCATTTAAATAACCTTCCATAATCGAGCATAAAGCTAATAGCTTTTTTTTAGCTTCTTTCTTCTCCTTTTCACTTTGCCACTCAACAAGTTCAATGCCCCAGCTCGTTGAAACTTCATACGTGTAACTTGTTTGAAATTGAAACTCTTGTACAATTTCAAGCATACTTTCATCTGAAAAGCACGACCCAAAAACAATTACATCATTAGAATCTGGATCCGTTAACGGAATTTCTACATTGCACCCTATATAACTTGCTAAACTCATTTTTACTCCTCCAATATTCATATATAAAATACTTTATATGAATATTTATCTACTCGAATATAAAATCCCTGCCTAAACTAAAACGTTTTAATTTTTCAAGTTTATTAACCAACTATAAATGAAAGCATATATTATAAAGAACGAACTCACAAAATTTAAGGAATTTATAACGAACCACAATTCATTCCTTATGAATTTCTATGAAAAGAGAGCAATTTAAACACTCTCTTTTCGTACATAATGTATAAAACTATTTATAAATAATTGCCCCTTATTATTACATATATTTTGGTTGTACTATTATATGTAACTCCCTCTCTGTTACTGCTTTTTTTGGGTTACGAAAATACTCTAATTCGTATTTTAATACTTCATACTCAACCATCCCAATCTTGATCCCTTTCGTTTCTTTTAAAATAGCTAATAAGTTGCTTATATCTTCATCATACGATTCAAAAACCTTCCCTCCACCTTCTCTTTGAAAAATTACTTTCATATTTTCTCCTCCTACGTAATATATTTATCTATTAAATAATTTCTTTAAAAGCATTCTTTCCTCTGAAAATTTCATACTAAAAAGAACATTCTTTTTTAGTAGAATGCTCTGCTTTTCACTTCATTTAACATCAATATTTTTTCAATACTATTGTATGTTTCATTCTGCAAATTATGTTTATCCACTTCAATAAAGAAAAACTTAAATCACTTCAGGTTTTAATTAGCCCGCGCCAATCAGACTACATGCAAATAGTGGAATGAAATTAAGCAAACGAAACATTATAATATCAACATTCTATGAAGCATTGATCATTCCAATTTTTAAAAAATACATAAATTCCCATTGTAATTCTTAATATTTAAATGTAATATTATATTGTCTTACTATCTATTTATAACACACACACTAACTAGAAAAGGGAACCTATATAGGTTCCCTTTTCTAATTACAATCATTATTTCTTTTCTAGAAATTCAAATGTATTTTTAAATTCTTTATCATTCACTTTAATACCAGCATCTTTCAATAAATCATTAACTACTTGCTGTTTCCATTTACCTGTCGTATCTTGTAGTCTTTGCTGTTCTAAATCTTTACGAATTTGATCTTTTACTTCATCAAATGGCTTCAATTCTTTTTTATCTGTCACTTTAATAATATGGTACCCGTAAGTTGTTTTTACTGACTCACTTACTTGTCCTGCATTTAATTTATATGCAGCTTCCTCAAATTCTTTCACCGTTTGCCCTGGAGCAAAACCAGTTATTTCCCCACCTTGTTCTTTTGAACCAGTATCCTCTGAATATTGCTTCGCTAAAGCTGCAAAATCTTCTCCATTATTTACTTTCTCTTTCACTTCTTTAGCAGTCTTTTCATCTTTCACTAAAATGTGACTTACCTTCATTTCTGGTTTATAGTTATCTTTTACATCTTTTTCTGTGACAGTCGCTTTAATCGCTTTCTCAAATGCGATTTCTGGCTTCATTTTTTCTTTTAATTCATCTTCATTTTTCAATCCAACTTGCTCTAAAGTCGATTTGAAGTTGTCACCCATTTTATCTTTTGCTTCTTCTACTTGTTTTTTTGCTTCCTCATCTGAAACTTTATATTTATCTAGCAACGCCTTACTTAACACCATTTGGTATAAAGTACTTTCCCCATATTTTTGCCTTAATTCTTTACTTAACTCTTTCTCTGTAACATTTCCTACTTTTGATGTTACTACATTGTCTGAGGAACCACATGCCGATAATGCCAGTAGTACGCATGAAATAATTGTTCCTAAAAATAGCTTTTTCTTTTTCAATTCAAAATACCTCACTTTTATTATTATATAAGAATAACTATACAATGTACTTGTGTTAACAATGTGTTTTCCACATGTAATTCATTTCATTTGAATAAACTATGTATCTTGTTCTTTTTTGTTCAAATATTAAAGGTCATCTTACTATTTATCAGTAAAATGACCCTTTACGTATTCCTATAGATTCTTAATAGTTACATGTTCTTCCAGTATCCAATTATTTTGCCCGATATCTACTGCATTTTTGGCTCTTCCCCACACACGAAAAGATTTTGATCCATCAATATTTCCTTTATAATTTATACATTCAGGCTCTGCATAATAATTCACTCCATACCCAACAGGATATTTTGAAACTGCATAAAACCATTCTACATCAAAATGTTTTACATATACCCACTGTTTATCATTGCCTAAGCAAATCATATCTTTATCTGCGTCTTCCCAATAACCATGTAAGACTAAATATGGATTTTTTTGAGTGATTGTACCTGTAAACTGAGGATTCGTAGGATTTTCATATACGTTTATGCCATATCCATCAGGATATTTTGAAACTGCAATACCAATACCATTTGATTGCTGTGTATTCTCTTTGTTAAATTGAATAGATTGATTTACTTGATCCGAACCTATAAACCAAGAAAGCGACTTATTTCCTATTAATTGATTTAAATCACATTTCCCAATACCAGGAACATTTCCCGCATCAGTATATTGCCAAATATCACACGGATATGCTGGCTTATTTCCTCCATAACGAGGAATCCATACAAAATCAACTTCAATATTATGTGCTCCAAATGATACATACGTGTGATGCCCCACGTATAGCCCTACTTTTTTCGCACCTAAACGGCGTAATTCATCTATAAACGCTTGTGTCCCCCCTTGCATATCCATCATCGTTTGAATTTCTACGTCCACCACCCAAAACTTAGCAGATTTATCGCCACGACTCCAAAAATCTTGTGCCTCTTTCCTTGCATCAGCAATAGATATAAAGCGACAAAATGCATAATTACCAAATGGAATACTGCGTTTCTTCATTTCATTCACATAATTTTGATACATAAAATCTACCGTATTCGAGCCATCTTGAACTCTAGCAATAACTAAATCTAGCCGAGATGCTGCAATATCCCAATCAATAGTTCCATTCCATTTTGAAATATCGATAATATACCCCACTACAATTCATCCCCTTTTTAATATCATATTCAAAGCTTGTCTTATTGAAAGCCCCTTATGCCTAATACTAGCTATCTATAATATAAATAAGGAGAATCTATATTATTTTTCAAAACATATAATCTTTTAATTAAACTTCCACTAATTTTATTTATTTTTCATACAGCTCATTCACAAATTCGAGATATGCACTATCATCTATTAGTAAATAATATCAATTAATTAACCTTTCATTAGCGCTATTATTAGAAACGTTTTCATTATTACTACTCATCGATATTAATCTTCTTTAGACTAATAAACATATGTATGACAGCTAACTTACTGTGTTTCTTGCGATTATTCTATATTCACGAAAATGATTTCCCTCACATTTCTTATATATTTTCAATTCAAACAGACTACTTTTACATACTATATGAAATTCTGTAACTCTTTCATCAGTGGCAGTTTCGTTCATGATTCACAGCTTGTTAACCTGTAATTAGCTAGACAAAGTAACGTTTATGCATACAAAAAAGACATTTTCTATTAATGAAAATGTCTTCTTACAATTTAGTAAAACAGTTTTGGTGTCAACTCTGTATTTTGTAATTGTGCACTCTCACCGCTCGGAACACAGCTTGTGGAGAATAAAATTGGGATATCACAAATGTCATCGTTCATTACATCATGAAATACATTTGCAGCAACACCAGTAAATGTTTGACATAAATTTGAAATATCATCATTAAAAAATTGAATCACTTGCGCAGTAAAAACTGGAAAGACAACATTTGATCCACCAGGAAGCTGCGGCTGTACAACAACTTGTTCAAAATAAGGATTATTTTCTAACGCCACTTGAAATAAATGAGCAATTTCAAATGCATCTAGTGGACATGGAAGTGGATTTACAATGTTATTTTCATTATTAGTTACAATAACTGTTACACTTACATTCCCAAATTCTACAAAAGATTTTAGAAGCGTTGCTAACGCTATCGCTTTTTCATTACTTAACGCATGCACTAAAATAATATAATTCCCGCCAACTGGAATTAGCGGACCAACTGAAACAGTTGGATCAGCACCAATTGAATTTTTTAACTCATTGAAATATGTGATCCACGGTGGTGAAAGCTGAGCTTGTACATTTTCTTGCACTCTTTCATTACCTCCTAATACAATTCTTACTACTATAATATGTATCAAGGAAAAAAGTGTATTAGATAAATTACTTATTTTTTGCTTTTACCTATTATATCGATTAAACATTTTATAGAACATTCTCAGTTTCCTATGCATTTCCCACATTTTCACCACGGCATAAAACCCCATATTATTATCAACTCAACTAAAATTTCATATTATATTAATACGCCTTTATAATCTGAACGAAAAAGTGCAGAATAAGATGCTGCATATGAGGAGCTGATTTTATGAAAAAAAAACCTATCGTGGTTAAAGTTCCACCAAACTCAAAACTAAAAATCACATTTTTCGGTCCATGTAACGAGGTAATTACAAATGTTTCTATAATTAACCAACTTTCCACACCTAAGTGTCAAACTATTACGCAATATCCAAACTATAAGAAATACGAAACTGAAGTACGATCATTATCCAGTTGTTAATCCATTCTATTCACAATCCTTACAATTTGGTTAGCTCCGCGACGACGGGAATAGACCAAAATTACTCATTTCATGTTATTCCATTGATAATCTATTGATTTTTCACACGTTTTTATTAACCGAGCATATATTATCGTATGGAAATTATCCACTCATAAAACCTATCTTTCTTTAGAGCGTACTTTTTATGTATGCTCTTTTTTTCATTTATCTCTCATTCTGTACACATAAACCTGCTCACTTTTATATTTCACGGGCGATCAACCTATCTGCTGCTTATAAACAATTTAATCAATGTGTAATCAACAATACTCCTTTATTTATTATACGTTCACTATTCTGTTAAATTAGTGTATTGATTCAATCATCATTCATTAATATATTCCCCTTCTAAATTGACCAAATATGTATTAAAATTCTTTATATACTCAAGGAGGTCAAAAATGTTCAAGTTGCATCCCATACTACTCATCTTAGGATTTATTTTATTTTTATATAGTGTAATCGTCTTAATGTTTTTCCTTTCTATACAATAGCAATACCTACACAAACCTATGTTAAATATGTAATTTCTATATAGTAAAGAAAAAGCCCGTAATTATACGGCCTTTTATGTATTAATAAATTTAGATATCTTTTCTATTCCATAAGACTACTAGCAAATGTAATGCCTAAGAACTTTCACAACCATGTTACTTGTTTCGTTGTACTCTTTTTATTACCTGCAGAATATCTAATACTCATAATAAGCTAGCACTTTCAACCTTACATCCTAGCATGTGAAATTCTCCTGAAACAAACTATATTTAGCCTATTTACTTATATATTTTAGAAAAATAATAATAATCCCCCACCATTTGGTGTAGGGGATTAACTAAACCTACTGAAAAGTATTTTATTCTCTTCGTTATTTAATTGGAGAAGGAAATCTTGCAGCTTCAAAATGAACCGTATTCAAACCATTAACATTTTGAACAATTACTCCGGCAACACTACTCTCAGCAAAAACTTCAACTGAATCCCCTGCTTCTAATTGAAGAATAGACGTTACTGAAACATCATTGTTAAAAAATACACCAGTCCCAAAGAAATCATTATCAATTGCTATTGCTGGATTTCCATTCACACGAATCTCAACTCTAGCTCTGTAATTTACATTAAAATCATTTGGAGAGAATGTTATATTCCCTAATACACTATATACCCCTTTAGTCTTCGGAATAAAAATAGATGTTGCTGCATTATATTCATTCGCTAAATCAACCTGTTCCGGAAAA
>NZ_QKQR01000041.1:0-5006 GCF_008042305.1 Bacillus sp. AY18-3
AGTTTTCAAAGAACTACTTGATCGCTCATTTGCGACTTCCTTATGTTAACATTTTCATCTTTCAATGTCAACTAAGTTTTTCATTTTGTTTGCCGCGTTCTGCGTTATTGCATCGGCGACTTGTCCTATATTACACCTCTAAGGTGAAATCGTCAACACCTTTTTATAAAGATATTCAATTTAATATTTTTATGCTCTTTTAGCTAGATATGCCTCTACAAAGAGTCATTACTAGAAACCACCTTCTGCTTCTCTTTAATTTATTCTTCCAAAACATATTCGATTTCATTTGAACTCTAGACTTAATTCTTGTAGACATGTCCCTCCAACAAAACTAGCAACCTTATTTTAACAAATACTAGTATATAATTAGAGAGTTGTTGTACTAGCAATAAAACTCTATTAGAAGCAGGTGAAAATATGAAAGATATACGTATCCTTATAGCAGACGATGATAAAGAAATCCGAAATTTATTAAAAATATATTTAGAACGAGAATTATATATGGTAGATACTGCGGTTAATGGTGAAGAAGCCTTGCAATTATTTAATCAAAACAACTATAACCTCGTTATATTAGATCTTATGATGCCGAAAGTAGATGGTATCGAAGTATGTAGAAAACTTAGAGATAAAACTAACGTACCTATATTAATGCTAACCGCTAAAGATCACGAAATTGATAAAATTTTAGGTTTAAGCATTGGCGCTGATGATTACATTACGAAACCTTTCAGTATTCACGAAGTAGTTGCACGAGTAAAGGCTCTTATGCGGCGTTTTTTAGTTCTTGGAAGTAACACTACTGCACAAGAGAAAACAATTTTAGCTTTCAAAGGACTAACTATCGATTTAAATACATACACAGTTCATACAAATAAAGAAGAAATCAGCTTAACCGGAAAAGAACTGGAACTGTTGAAATTCTTTACTTCAAACCCAGGACAAGTATTTACAAAAACACAGCTCTTTCGAAATGTATGGGACGATAATTATATAGAAGACGATAATACCGTTATGGTACATATTCGAAAACTTAGAAAGAAAATAGAAATCAATCCTTCTAATCCAAAATTCATTCAAACTGTATGGGGAATTGGTTATAAGTTTGTAGGTGAAAAACTTGAAGACTGATAAAACCCTATTCCTTATTTCATTACAACTTATCATTTGCGGGCTTTTAAATATACAAATGGGCCCAAAAGGAAAGATGTCTTTATTTATTACCCTTATTTTAATTACAATGTATCTCTTCTTTTCAAGAATACAATTCATTCAACATCGCAAATCAGTGGACACAAAATTAGGTCGTGTACTAAAAGGAAATTTACAAACGAGATTATTCACAAGCAATGACCCCTCATTACATAGTATCGTTTTTTCAATAAACGAACTAATAGCTGAATTAGAAAGGGTTCGGATCGAAGCAAAAAGATCCGAGGAATCTAGAAAACAACTTTTGTCTAGTATCTCGCACGATATCCGAACACCACTCACCTCTATTATTGGATATATCGACGCTTTAAAAGATGGGGTTGCTGTTTCTGAAATAGAAAAGAAAGAATATCTTAAAATACTTTATATGAAATCAAATAACTTAAAACATCTAGTTAATGAAATATTCAATATGGCAAAGCTAGACGCCAATGAATTTCCACTAAAAGAAGAGGAACTCGACTTTTCTGAAGTTACTAGAGAAGTTTTGATTGAATTTTTACCTGAACTCTCAAAACATAATCTCGAACTACAGGTTCTCATACCAGAATCTACTTGCCCTATCATTGCAGACCACCTTAGCCTTATGCGAATTATGAGTAATTTGATAAAAAATGCCATTTATTACGGAAAAGATGGGAAAACATTAGGGATCGAACTACTAGAAACCGATACAGACTATGAACTTCTTATTTGGGATAAAGGCCCTGGTATTCCAAAACATGATTTACAAAACGTATTTGAACGAATGTACCGAAGCGAACAATCGAGAAACTCCTCTTCTGGTGGTAGCGGTCTCGGGCTTTCAATTTCTAAAGCACTCGTTGAGAGAAATGGTGGGCATATATGGGTTGAAAGTACTCCATGGAAACGAACTACTTTTGGCTTTTCCATTCCAAAATACATTTCTTTTAAGAAATAGTTAAGAAATGATTAATATGCAGTTAAGCCTTCCTTCTTATCATGTAATTAAGAACTTATAGAAAGTAGGTGTTTCCTATAAATACAATTATAAAAACGACTAACCTTACTAAAGTGTATGGCACACAAAAATCAGTAGATAATCTAAATATTAATGTTCAACAAGGCGAGATTTATGGATTCATAGGACGAAACGGTGCGGGCAAAACAACAACCATTCGTATGCTACTCAGTCTTATAAAACCTACAAGTGGAAATATTGAAATATTCGGAGAGGACTTATTTCAAAATCAAAAAGATATTTTAAGAAGAATTGGTTCTATCGTTGAGGTTCCAGGGTTTTATGAAAACTTAACTGCAAAAGAAAACTTATTAATTAATACAAAGATAATTGGGATTCACAAAAAGAATGCTATTGAAGAAGCATTAGAAATAGTGGGATTGCAGCATGAAACAAAAAAATTAGTTGGGAAGTATTCTTTAGGAATGAAGCAGCGCCTAGGTATTGCACGTGCCCTTCTCCATTATCCCGAATTACTCATACTAGATGAACCAACTAACGGGCTCGATCCCATTGGTATTAAAGAAATGCGAAAACTTATTAAATCTTTAGCTCAGGAAAGAAATATAACGATACTTATTTCCAGTCACATATTAGCTGAGGTAGAACAATTAGTTGATCGTATGGGAATTATTCATGAAGGAAGGTTACTAGAAGAAGTTTCTCTTAATACGCTACGTAAAGCAAACCGTAAGTACATAGAATTTCAAGTGAATAATGAAAACAAAGCCGCAATGCTATTAGAAAATCAGCTTCAAATCTTTGATTATGAAGTACATGATGAAGGGAATATTCGTATTTATTCTCATTTTGGACAACAAGGATACATCAACAGAACGTTCGTTCTAAACGGTGTAGAAGTATTAAAAATGATGATAAGTGAAGATAGATTAGAAGATTATTTCACTAAATTAGTTGGAGGTGGAACAATTGGTTAATCTACTCTATACAGAACTACTAAAACTAAAACGCTCTAATATGTTTTTAATTAGCATTATTGGGGCTGGTGTCGCACCTTTCTTAGTCGTAGTAGCTTCTTATATACATATAAAAACCAAACAGCCCACTCCGACTATTTGGTTCCATCAATTATTTACTGATGTTAACTTATATACTACTTTAGTGATAGGATTCCCCTTATATGGAGTAGTAATTGCTTATCTGTTTACCCGTGAATATGCAGAAGACACACTAAAGAATTTACTAACTATCCCCGTATCGCGTATTAGCTTTATTATAAGTAAGTTCATCACTCTTTTTCTTTGGATCATGATGCTAACTTTAGTCGCTTGGGCACTTACTTTAATATTAGGGCTATTGGGGAACTTCCCTGGTTTTAACACTGCTTTATTTTTAGGTTCTTTTCTAAAATTTTTAATCTGTGGTGGACTTCTCTTTCTATTGTCTTCACCTATTGTGCTACTAACTCTTGTAATGAAGAGCTATGTACCACCTATTATATTAACAGTCATTATTACAATGACTAATCTTATGCTCGTAAACTCCAAACATAAAGATTTATTTCCGTGGACCGCTACTCTTGATATCGCAAATAATGAATTACAACCCACATATCCACCGGAATATTCTTATATCATCATTGCAGCAACAGCGGTTTCAGGATTTTTTGCAACACTATTCTATTTCAAAAGAGTAGACATTCATTAATTTATAGGAGTGAAACGATGAGCGATATCATTATTGCCTTCATACTCGGTATCGTAGAGGGGTTAGCCGAATTTTTACCTATCTCTTCTACTGGTCACCTTATATTAGTCGGGCATTTATTAGATTTTGAAGGAGAAAGAGCGAAAACGTTTGAAATTGTTATACAGCTAGGGGCAATTTTAGCTATTGCAATTTTATATCATAAACGCCTCGTTTCTTTATGTAATATTAAACCTCTTCTGCGGAAAGAGAAGAAATTCAACGCATTCCATGTATTTCTTGGCGTATTTCCAGCAGTAGTTGCTGGTTTACTACTACATGGTGTTATTAAAACTTACTTATTTCAGCCCTATACTGTCGTAATTGGACTTGTAGCAGGGGCAATTCTTATGCTCTTTGCAGAAGTAAAGAAGAAAGAGGCAACCTCCTATTCACTGGATGATTTAACATACCGTCAAGCATTAACAATTGGATTATTTCAATGCTTAGCAGTATACCCCGGCTTCTCTAGAGCTGGCTCTACTATTTCTGGAGGTCTATTAGCAAAAGTAAATTATAAAACTGCATCTGAGTTCTCTTTTCTCATTGCTCTTCCTGTAATGGTAGGCGCTACAGGCTTAGACTTGTTAAAAAGCTGGAAGTATTTAAGTGTCAATGATATCCCTATGTTTGTGGTAGGATTCATTACCTCTTTTATAGTAGCAATGTTAGCAGTAGTAACATTCCTAAAGCTTTTAGAAAAGATAGGCTTAAAACCTTTCGCATACTATCGTATTTTGTTAGCTATCTTATTTACGCTTTTCGTATTGCTATAAATTCATATAAGTCACAGATAAAAAACCGATATTCAAGTTAGAATATCGGTTTTTTATCCATTTCACATCAAGTACTACCTACTCCAATATGGCATAGCGGGAGTAAATCATCATTAATAATCCAAATGTTCTTCAAGCAATTTTAATCTTTACCGTACGACACAGCTCAAAAATTAAACACCCCTTGGACAGAGACCGAATGTGTATACAAACTATATCCATTCCGCATATATCATATTTCTTAATTCTCAATACACCGATACAAGTTCTAAATGTGTACAAAATGCTCATGCTTTATTAAACACGAAAAAACACAAGTCAAAAGA
>NZ_QKQR01000042.1:0-2414 GCF_008042305.1 Bacillus sp. AY18-3
GAACTACTCGGTCGCTCATTTGCGACTCCCTTATGTTAACATCTTCGTTAGTTAATGTCAACTAAGTTTTTCATTTTGTTTACCGCGTTCTGCGTTATTGCATCGGCGACTTGTTCTATATTACACCTCTAAGATACAAACGTCAATATGTTTTTATAAAAAAACTTCATTTTTTATAAATCCTATTTACGTTATTAAATTATGTATTTATATACCTCTTCTATAAGAATAGATAAGCAACCCATAAAATACTCTATGGGTTGCTATTCCTTCATAAAAACTATTGTTCTTTTGAAGGTATCGAACAACTTTCATCCGTACAAGACATATCGCTTCCACCCTCTGAAGAAAGCTCTTGTAACTTAGGTGCAGGATTCTCTTCTTCCCACACTTGTTGAAGTGCACCGACAAAAGTTTCGAGTGGTTGCGCACCTGAAATAGCATACTTTTGATTAATAATAAAATAAGGTACTCCTGAAATTTGATATTGCTGAGCAATCGCTTCATCAATTCTAACATCATTTGCATATGCACCTTTATCATTAATAACACGTAAAGCTTCTTGCTTATCTAAACCTGAAGCTTCAGCAATAGTAGCAAGCGTATCCACATCACTTAAATTTCTCGATTCAGTGAAATATGCAAAAAGTAGATTTTCCGTAATCTCTTTTTCTTTCCCTTGATCCTTTGCAAATTTAGCTAGACGATGTGCATCAAAAGTGTTCGTCGGCTTCATCTCATCAAAATTAAAACTTAAACCCATACTAGCTGCATGATTTCCTAGTTGTACATTATTACGCTTAGCTTCTTCAATACTAATCCCGTACTTTGATGCAAGTACTTCATTAATACTTGTTCCAGAATAGATTGGAGCATTTTGGTCTAATTCAAAACTTTTAAACTCCACTTCAACATCCTTCTTATGCGGAAATTGCTCTAAAGCCATTTCTAATCTACGTTTCCCAATATAACAAAATGGGCATACAAAATCTGACCATACTTCAATTTTCATAGAAACACCTCATTAACATGTAGTTTTCAATTATTGTAGCACTGGCAATAAGGAATTCAAAAATTTATGCTTCAAACCTTATATACTACAAACTAAAATAAGTTTTTAAATAGAAAAAACGATAATCAAAAGTATAAAAACCTTTCCTTCTGATTATCGTATATACAAATCTAAAACAATCTAATTACGCTGGAATGTATCTCCCCACGAACTTCCATACGGTATTCCAATATTTATTCGAATCTACCTTCTCGGCTTCTCCATGTCCAGCACCTGGAACAATTAATTTCTCTTTTTCTACTTTTGCAGCATTATATACTTCATCTAACATTTCATAAGGAACAAATGTATCAGCATCCCCATGAATAAATAGCATAGGTGTTTTACTTTTCGCCACTTGTTTTATAGCTGAAGCTTCTTCTAAATCATATCCAGCTCTTAATTTTGTAACTGTATTTGCCGCATTCATAACAGGAAACTTTGGCAAATGGAATAAATCTTTTAGTTGATACGTAAATTCATCAATAACAGTTGAGTATCCACAATCTTCAATAATAACTTTAACGTTAGAAGGTAACTCTTCACCTGAAGTCATCATTACAGTTGCTCCCCCCATTGAAACACCAAAGAGTGCTATTTCAGCATTAGGGTCTTTCTTTACAATTTGTTGAATCCAAATCAAAATATCTTTACGATCATGCCAGCCCATCCCTATATAATCACCTTCACTATTTCCATGCCCACGAAGGTCTGGCGCTATGACGTTATATCCTTGTTCATAAAAGTTCCGGATATATTTCGTCATTTTCGATGCCCTACTATCATATCCATGAACTACAATTGCCCATTTATGACTAGATTGTTCATTCATATATTCATAACCTGTTAATTTCAACTTATCGAAAGAATTTATGTTTCGTGTATTAGGTTTATGATTTGATATAAAGTTCGCATCCTTTTCTTCATTTGTAGCGAACACACCTCCCGATGCATTCACAGTTTCTACTAAGTGAGGATTATCCTCTAAAAACTCTTTCTCTTGTTTCGCATTCAACGCATAATTATAAAAATAATTCCCGACTAACATATAAGTAATTGCTAGAAGGACTAAAGCTACTATAGTAATTACACCTATCTTTTTCATATTATCTCCTTAAAAAAATTTAAATCTTCCTATATTAAAGTACCTCGAAAAACAACTGTACTATTTTAACACACCGATAGATTGCTTCTACAAAAAATAGAATAGAAAATCTTAAACTACACATCAAAAATGATGAAAGAAAACGAATATGAGGGGATCAAAAGAATACGGATTACTTACTTGAAGCTGATAAGAAGTTTAAAACACAAAAAAGACGAGTCATTCTGACTCGTCTTAAAGTTGCTTGGCGACGTCCTA
>NZ_QKQR01000043.1:0-550 GCF_008042305.1 Bacillus sp. AY18-3
TTGTCCCCCCTCTTCTTTTAATTTTTCTTTAAAAGAGTTGCTCCTGCAATCCCTGGGTGTGTCATTTCGAATGGATCTAGAATTAATTCTAAGTCTTCTTGTGACAGTACACCATTTTTCACACAAAGTTCTCGAACGGATTGCCCTGTCGCGATTGCTTCTTTCGCAACGCGAGCTGCTGCTTCATAACCGATATGAGGGTTCACGGCTGTAATAATTCCTACACTCTTCTCAACATACTCTTTTAAGCGATCTTCATTCGCTTCAATTCCTTTTAAGCAATTATCTGTAAAGGCACGGAAACCGTTATTCATAATGCTAATTGATTGAAGTAAGTTGAAAACAAGTACTGGTTCCATAACGTTTAATTCTAATTGTCCTGCTTCTGAAGCAAGGCAAATTGTATGGTCGTTACCAATGACTTGGAACGCAATTTGATTAATTACTTCTGGCATAACAGGATTTACTTTCCCTGGCATAATAGATGAACCTGGTTGACGAGCTGGTAGCATAATTTCCGCTAAGCCAACGCGTGGACCTGATGCCATTA
>NZ_QKQR01000044.1:0-14699 GCF_008042305.1 Bacillus sp. AY18-3
CTTTTGACTTGTGTTTTTTTTATTTCCCATGAAATAGGCTCGGTTCTGTTAGTAAAAAAGACGAAATATAGTAAGGGATTTTTTGAGCAGAAATGGTAAGAAATTGATAAATAAATGGATAATCTTCAGAGCCATAGCTCCCAAGTAAATCATACCACCAATCTGTTTCGTATCTAGAAATCATACTTAAATTGTAGAGCAATAAATAATGAACAAGAAGTTCAGGTAATACTGGTTTAGGATTTCTCGGGTCAATTGGAATTGGTAAGTAATAAGTACCAGCAAGATATTCGTAGTATAAAGGCGTACTATATATAGGGTTCCACGACTGGATAGGAGCTGTAAAAAGCAGATTCGATCCGCTCGTTTTCCCAGGAACATGTTGTATGGATAAATGCTTACAAGTTGATTCAATGTAACGTGAAAATCTTTCTGTAGTCATATGGAGTCGATCTAGTATGTTGACCGAAAAGGAAAGTTCATTTGTATTTGTTGAATCGATTTTATATAAAGTGGCCCCTCTTTGACTATAGCGAAATAAATTTTGTAATTCAGGAATATTTCCCATTAGATCTAGCATGTTAAACTTCTCTGCTTCTAAGTGTTTCATGTGAAACAGCTGTTCTGCAATATGAGTAAATAATCCATTTTTTTGCACCTTCACCTCATCTTCTAAAAATTGATACCCCTGTTTTTTTCGTTTACGAGTCGTAACACCATGAGCTAAAACAGTAGTGGATTCTGGATAGTTAGGATCAATAGTTAGTAAGCAGGCTTTAAAAAGTTGGCTCATTCCATAAAACAATAACATTGGCTGAATTGAAAAGGGGGCCACCTTATATAATTCATAATAGTTTTTCCCGTGTTCTAAGTAATAAATAAAGGGATAACAATTTTCGAAACTTTTTTTTTCAGCATCTTGTATGGAGGATTTTTCATAGCAACGGGCAAGATAACGTTGTACATTTTGAGATGAAAAGAAGAAACTTAATTGCTGCCAAGTACAATGTGTTTGATGCATATATTACGCTCCTTTTATTGTCTAAAAATTCTAACATATATATACGTCCTTGACAGTATTTTAACCAATTGATAAGCTACTAATAATAATTTCTGGTATCATGGGGGGAACAATTATGTGGGAATCTAAATTTGTTAAAGAAGGTTTGACTTTTGATGACGTATTACTTGTACCAGCAAAGTCAGATGTACTACCAAGAGAAGTAAGTATTAAAACAGTTTTATCTGAAAGCTTACAGTTAAATATCCCGTTAATTAGTGCAGGAATGGATACAGTAACAGAAGCTGATATGGCTATTGCAATGGCTCGTCAAGGCGGTTTAGGAATTATTCATAAAAACATGTCTATTGAACAACAAGCGGAGCAAGTTGATAAAGTAAAACGTTCTGAAAGTGGCGTTATTTCAGATCCTTTCTTTTTAACTCCAGAACATCAAGTGTATGATGCAGAGCATCTTATGGGAAAATACCGTATCTCAGGTGTACCGGTTGTAAATAATTTAGACGAGCGAAAATTAGTTGGTATTATTACAAACCGTGATATGCGTTTTATCCAAGACTACTCAATCAAAATTTCCGACGTAATGACAAAAGAAAAGCTAATTACAGCTCCAGTTGGTACAACGCTGGAAGAAGCTGAAAAGATCCTACAAAAGTACAAAATTGAAAAACTCCCTCTCGTTGATAACAACGGTGTATTACAAGGGCTTATTACAATAAAAGATATTGAAAAAGTAATTGAATTCCCAAATTCTGCGAAGGATAAGCAAGGACGCTTATTAGTTGGAGCGGCGGTTGGTGTAACGGCTGATGCTATGCTTCGTATCGACGCATTAGTAAAAGCTAGCGTAGATGCAATCGTACTTGATACAGCTCATGGACATTCTCAAGGTGTTATTGATAAAGTGAAAGAAGTTCGTGCGAAATATCCATCACTAAATATTATCGCTGGAAATGTTGCTACTGCTGAAGCAACGAAAGCATTAATTGAAGCAGGTGCAAACGTAGTTAAAGTTGGTATTGGACCAGGCTCTATTTGTACGACACGCGTTGTAGCTGGCGTGGGTGTACCACAATTAACAGCAGTTTATGATTGTGCAACAGAAGCTCGTAAACACGGTATTCCAGTTATTGCTGATGGTGGTGTTAAGTACTCTGGTGACATGGTAAAAGCTTTAGCAGCAGGAGCACACGTTGTTATGCTAGGTAGTATGTTTGCTGGTGTTGCTGAAAGCCCTGGAGAAACTGAAATTTATCAAGGTCGTCAATTTAAAGTATATCGTGGTATGGGTTCTGTCGGAGCGATGGAAAAAGGAAGTAAAGACCGTTACTTCCAAGAAGGAAATAAAAAACTTGTTCCAGAAGGTATTGAAGGTCGAGTACCATATAAAGGACCTTTAGCCGATACAGTTCATCAATTAGTTGGTGGATTACGTGCCGGTATGGGATATTGCGGAGCTCAGAATTTAGAATTCTTACGTGAGAATGCACGATTCATTCGTATGTCAGGTGCTGGTTTACGTGAAAGCCACCCTCATCACGTACAAATTACAAAAGAGGCTCCAAACTACTCATTGTAATGTCTTATATACAAATAGACGGAGATTTGATATCTCTGTCTATTTTTTTTTGATTATGTTAGAATAACGGTTATGTGAGTACATAGATATTGGGGGTAGCAAAAGTGAAAGGTATGTTTTGCAAAAGATTCATTGCTTTAGTAACAATGCTTACACTAGCTTGTAGTATGTTGTTACCATATAGCAATGCATCAGCAGAAACAGGAGCTGCTTTAAACATTGAAGCAGGTGCAGCAATTTTAGTTGAAGCGAATTCTGGGAAAATTTTATATCAAAAGAATGCAGATGAATTATTATCAATTGCTAGTATGACAAAGATGATGAGTGAATATTTAGTTCATGAAGCAGTGGATAAAGGAAAACTTAAGTGGGATCAAAAAATTAAGGTTTCTGAATATGCGTATAAAGTTTCACAAGATGCTTCTTTATCAAATGTTGCATTGGAAAAAGGTGGCATTTATACAGTAAAAGAGTTATATGAAGCAATGGCAATCTTTTCTGCAAATGGTGCAACAATTGCATTAGCAGAAGCAATTGCAGGTAAAGAAGTAGACTTCGTAAAAATGATGAATGATAAATCGAAAGAACTAGGGTTGAAAAATTATAAATTTGTCAATTCTACAGGTTTAACGAATAAAGATTTAAAGGGAATGCATCCTGAAGGAACAACAGCGGATGAAGAAAATAAAATGTCTGCAAAGGATGTTGCAACTTTAGCACAACATTTAATTAAAGATTATCCAAAAGTGTTAGATACAGCAAAAATCCCAAAAAAAGAATTCCGTCCAGAAAAAGAGAAGTTTGCAATGTCGAACTGGAATTGGATGTTAAAGGGCTTAGTGAAAGAATATGATGGCGTAGATGGCCTGAAAACAGGTTCGACTCCAGAAGCAGGGGATTGCTTCACTGGTACGGTTGAAAGAAACGGAATGCGTTTTATTTCTGTAGTTATTAAAACAAGTTCTCATACAGCACGTTTTGATGAAACAAAGAAGCTATATGATTATGGATTTGCTAACTTTGAAATGAAGCAAATGTATAAAAAAGATTCTTCAGTAAAAGGACAAGAAACAGTACGAGTAGAAAATGCTAAAGATAAAGATGTAGCAGTTCAAACAAAACAAGCTGTTTCACTTCCGGTGCCAAAAGGAAGTAAAGATGTTTATAAAACAGAATTAAAAGAAGCAAATAAGGGACAAGAAGCACCTATTAAAAAGGGAGCTGCACTTGGCCAAATGGTAATCACACCAAAAGATGCGAATGATCCTGGATTTTTATCTGGTAAGTCATTACAAATAGATCTTGTAACAACGTCTGCAGTAGAGGAAGCGAATTGGTTTACTCGCTCTATGCGCGGAATTGGTTCTTTCTTTAGTGGTATATGGAATAGTGCTGTTGATACAGTAAAAGGTTGGTTTTAAAAGCTCCTCATTGTAGGGGCTTTTTCTTATTCCTATTTTTCATACCGACTTTATGAAAAAGTAGTAGACAAGCATCTGATAGTTAGTGGTAGAATGTAAGAGTATTCTTAATTTTCGCCTTTAACGGGGAAAAGCAATTCACCTAGGGGGGTTTTTGTAACATGACAAATGTAACAGGGACAGAACGTGTAAAACGTGGAATGGCAGAAATGCAAAAAGGCGGCGTTATTATGGACGTAATTAACGCTGAACAAGCAAAAATTGCAGAAGAGGCAGGCGCAGTTGCTGTTATGGCACTAGAGCGTGTACCAGCAGATATTCGTGCAGCAGGTGGCGTTTCTCGTATGGCAGACCCAACAATCGTTGAAGAAGTTATGGGCGCTGTTTCAATTCCGGTTATGGCAAAATGCCGTATCGGTCATCTTGTAGAAGCACGTGTATTAGAATCATTAGGGGTAGACTATATCGATGAGAGTGAAGTATTAACTCCTGCTGATGAAGTATACCATTTAAATAAACGTGATTACACAGTTCCGTTTGTATGTGGTTGCCGTGATATCGGAGAAGCTGCACGTCGTATTGCAGAAGGTGCATCTATGCTTCGTACAAAAGGTGAACCAGGAACAGGAAACATTGTAGAGGCAGTGCGTCATATGCGCCAAGTCAATGCAGAAATCCGTCAAGTTGCAAGTCTACGTGAAGATGAGTTAATGACATATGCAAAAAATACTGGTGCTCCTTATGAAGTACTACTTGAAATTAAACGCCTTGGTCGTTTGCCAGTTGTAAACTTCGCAGCAGGTGGTGTAGCAACACCAGCAGATGCAGCGTTAATGATGCAACTTGGTGCAGATGGTGTATTTGTTGGATCTGGTATCTTCAAATCAGAGAATCCAGAGAAATTTGCACGCGCAATCGTTGAAGCGACGACTCATTATGAGGATTACGAACTAATTGCAAGCCTTTCTAAAGGATTAGGTAATGCGATGAAAGGTATCGAAATTTCAACGTTATTACCAGAACAACGTATGCAAGAGCGTGGATGGTAATTGAAGGAGAACTTTAAAATGGTGAAAATCGGTGTACTAGGTCTTCAAGGTGCAGTTCGTGAGCATATAAAATCAGTTGAAGCAAGTGGTGCAGAAGCTGTTGTTGTAAAGCGTATAGAGCAACTTGAAGAGATTGATGGTCTTATTTTACCAGGCGGTGAAAGTACAACAATGCGCCGTCTTATTGATAAGTATGCTTTCATGGAACCACTTCGTACATTCGCGAAGTCTGGTAAACCAATGTTTGGTACGTGTGCAGGTATGATTCTTCTTGCAAAAACACTTATTGGCTATGAAGAAGCACATATTGGTGCTATGGATATTACAGTAGAGCGCAATGCGTTCGGACGCCAAAAAGATAGCTTTGAAGCCGCACTGTCAATTAAAGGTGTAGGAGAAGAATTTATTGGTGTATTTATTCGTGCTCCGTATGTTGTAAATGTAGCTGATGATGTTGAAGTACTTTCCACACATGGTGATCGAATGGTAGCAGTAAAACAAAATCAGTTTTTAGCTGCTTCATTCCATCCAGAATTAACGGATGATCATCGTGTGACAGCATACTTTGTAGAAATGGTAAAAGAAGCGAAAATGAAAAAAGTTGTATAAGTAACTTGCAACTTGTATAAGATTATAGTAAATTGATGGTAACAATTTTATAAAATAAGCGTGTTGATAGGAAGTAGTAACAAATGCCGTTTCTTATAGAGAGTCGATGGTTGGTGGAAATCGATAGAAACAGTTTGTGAATCCATCCTGGAATGGAATGTGGAATATCTTTATGATTAGTAAACATTCCCGGTGAAGAGCCGTTATTTCTACTTGAGAGGAAAGCGGTAATGCTTTCAACTAGGGTGGCAACGCGGGTTAACTCCCGTCCCTTTATATAGGGACGGGAGTTTTTTGTGTTTTATAAAATAAAAGGAGGAGTATATAATGCTTGATATTAAATTTTTACGTACAAATTTTGAAGAAGTAAAAGCAAAGTTACAGCATAGAGGCGAAGATTTAACTGATTTTGGTCGTTTTGAAGAGCTGGATACGAGAAGAAGAGAATTACTTGTTCAAACAGAGGAATTAAAAAGTAAACGTAACGAAGTATCTCAACAAATCTCTGTATTGAAGCGTGAAAAGAAAGATGCAGAAGCTCTAATTCTAGAAATGCGTGAAGTTGGAGAAAAAGTAAAAGATCTTGATAATGAACTTCGTACAGTTGAAGAAGATTTAGAAAGATTAATGTTATCTATTCCAAATATACCTCATGAATCTGCTCCAATTGGTGAAACAGAGGATGATAATGTAGTAGCACGTAATTGGGGAGAAGTGAAAGAATTTGCTTTTGAACCAAAACCACATTGGGATCTTGCTACAGATTTAGGAATTTTAGATTTTGAGCGTGCTGGGAAGGTAACAGGAAGCCGCTTCGTATTCTATAAAGGTGCTGGCGCGAGATTAGAGCGTGCTTTAATTAGCTTTATGCTTGATCTTCATACTGACGAGCATGGATACGAAGAAGTATTACCTCCGTATATGGTAAACCGTGCAAGTATGACAGGAACAGGACAACTTCCGAAATTTGAAGAAGATGCATTCCGTATTGAAAGTGAAGATTACTTCTTAATTCCAACAGCTGAAGTACCTGTAACGAACATGCACCGTGATGAAATCTTAAATAAAGAGCAACTGCCTATACGATATGCTGCATTTAGCTCTTGTTTCCGTTCTGAAGCAGGTTCAGCTGGCCGTGATACACGTGGCTTAATTCGTCAGCATCAGTTCAATAAAGTAGAGCTTGTAAAGTTCGTAAAACCAGAAGATTCTTATGAAGAGTTAGAAAAACTAACAAATGATGCAGAACGCGTGTTACAATTATTAGAGTTGCCATATCGCGTTATGAGCATGTGCACAGGCGATTTAGGATTTACAGCAGCGAAGAAATACGATATCGAAGTATGGATTCCAAGCTATGGCACATATCGTGAGATTTCTTCTTGTAGTAATTTTGAGGCTTTCCAAGCGAGACGTGCAAATATCCGTTTCCGTCGTGAGCCAAACGGCAAACCAGAACATGTTCATACATTAAATGGATCTGGTCTTGCAATTGGACGTACGGTGGCAGCTATTTTAGAGAACTACCAACAAGAAGATGGTACAATTATAATTCCAGAAGTTCTTCGCCCTTATATGGGAGGAAAAACAGTTATTAAGTAAATTTATAAACATTCATCGGTATGAGTGATTGGTAATTATGAGCGTTGTCAGTACTATAATGTAGGAGAGGAAAAGTAAAATTTTCCTTTCCTCATAATTTATTTTAGTAGGGTTGACTAACTGTTTTTCTTTTGATATTATATTTGATGTCAATATGGAGGTATACCCAAGTCTGGCTGAAGGGATCGGTCTTGAAAACCGACAGGCGGCGAGAGTCGCGCGGGGGTTCGAATCCCTCTACCTCCTCCAGATATAATTGACAACAGCGCATATAAGTGGAGATTGGAGAACTCGTTACCAACACGTAACGAGTTTTTATTTTAAAACCAATCATAAAGTATGGTGTAAGGCGATTTTGTCCTTATTACACACTCATATTCCGATGATTATCTTCATAGATATGAAAGGAGTCAACATGGATCTTATTATACAAACGTTTCCTTTAGATGGAAAAACTTTATATTATGTACAATGTCCTGTCTGTAAGAACAATAGAATTTTAAACAGTGGTGCAAATGTGTCACGCATTATAAGCGATGATACATTCCGTAAACTTTGTGGTTGCACTTGTGATGTAAAGCAAACTGCGACAAAAGTAGAGGCGCCAAAAAAAGTTGAAAAAGCAGCTGTAAAGAAAGAAGCAGCTCCAAAACGTACAGGTAAAGTATTAACAGCAGTGATTAACGGGAAAGAAATGACTGTTAAAGAGATTGCTGAAACATACGATATTAGTACAAGTACTGTTCGTCAGCGTATTAACGCTGGAAAACCTGAGAGTGAAATTATTGCTCCGACAAAAAAGAAGTAATTTAATAGAAAAACCCGTGCGTATGCACGGGTTTTTTATTTTACAAGTTTACGTGTTTGTTTTAAAAAATGGCCAATTTTTTTAATGATTGGTTCGATTGAATCACCATCTTTTAAAATATCGTATTCATTAATGTTTAATCGTAAAACAGGGCATGCATTAAAGTTATTAATCCAGTTTTCGTAACGGCCATGCATCTCTTTCCAATACTCAATTGGTGTTTGTTGTTCCATCGGACGTCCGCGTTCTTGGATACGATCAACAATATCATCGAAAGAACCTTCTAAGTAAATTAATAAATCAGGATGAGGGAAGTAAGGAGTCATGACCATAGCGTCAAATAAACCTTTGTATGTTTCATAATCAGTTTCCGTCATTGTACCTTTTTCATGATGCATCTTTGCAAAAATTCCAGTGTCTTCATATATAGAGCGATCTTGAACAAAACCGCCACCGTATTCAAAAATTCTTTTTTGTTCTTTAAATCGTTCTGCTAAAAAGTACACTTGCAAGTGGAAGCTCCAGCGTGTGAAATCAGCATAGAACTTGTCCAAATACGGGTTCGAATCTACCTTTTCAAATGATGTGCGATAACCTAAAGCGTTAGCTAATGCAGTTGTCATAGTTGATTTTCCGACACCTACTGTTCCAGCAATAGTGATTACTGCGTCATTTGGTATATCATATTTTTGCCTTAAATTCATTGTTATTCCGACTCCTTTAAGAGAGTATTTTGAAGGGCGGATAGGATGACGTTTAAATCATCAGGATTTTTTACAAAATCCATATCGTCTCCGTTAAATTTTAATACTGGGATATCTGGATGATCTTTTTTAAAAGTATCCATTGCTGTTTCGTAATCTTTTGTGAGCTGTAGTAAGTAATTTGGATCCATGTTTTTTTCGAATTCTCTTCCGCGCATCGCAATTCGTGTTTGTAATGTTTCCAAGCTAGCTGTTAAATAAACGATAACGTTTGGTACAGGCATATCTTGTGTAAGGATACGATAGATTTGCATGTACTTGTCATATTGAGAATTCTTTAATGTACGGGATGCGAAAATTAAATTTTTAAATATATGATAATCCGCTACTACTGGTTTCCTTTGATTCAAATACTTTATGTTAATATCTTCTAATTGTTTGTATCTATTACAAAGAAAGAACATCTCTGTTTGAAAACTCCATTCGTCGATGTCTTCATAGAATTTTCCTAAAAAAGGATTCTCATCAACAATTTCTTTTAGTAAGTGGAGTTGCATGTGAGTTGAAATTGCCTTCGCAAGTGAGGTTTTTCCAACACCAATTGGTCCTTCAACCGTGATAAATGGTACTCCGGTCACGCTGTTTCCTCCTTTCAATCAGTGATTTACCGTGACTACTAAAAACACAAAACAGAATTATTGTAGCACAGGAGGGAAGCGAGCGGGTTAATTTGATATAAAAAGTTAGAAAATAAATATATGTATTAATTAATTTTTATTTGAGATGACGGTACTATATTTGCTTTTAATGTGGCTTCCATTATTTTTAAAGCATGCAGATTATCCTGATCATGATTAGAGGCAATACAGTCCTGTGGTACATACAGTGTATAATTTCTCATATGAGCATCGTTAGCTGTAAAGAGGATACATATATTCCCGGCGACTCCTGTCAATATTAGATTTTCTATTTTTAAATAGCCTAATAAGGAATTTAAAGGTGTTTCATAAAAAGCAGAGTAATGTGGTTTAATAAAAATGTAATCATCAGTATTTGGAGCAATCTTATGAATGATATTTTCACTATACTCATTTGTACAATGAGTAATTAGTTGGTCAATATCAGATCTCCAAAGTTGATAATGGTCATTAACATAAATTATGGGGTAGCCAAAGGATTTCATTGTTTTCTTTAATTGTAAAATAGGGTTTGTTATAATTTCGCATTTTTTAGCTAGGGTGGGCCCGTGTGAAAATTGAAAATCATTAATCATATCGATAATGAGTAAGGCAGTATTCTTCATATGTAATCCCCTCTCTTTTTTATTAGGGTGGATTGAATTTGTAAAAGTTATCCCATGTGCAGTAAATGGAAAAAAGTGTATTTTATTTTAGGTGAAAGGACTATGGTATGGAACACGATCAAGATATTTATTTTATGCAGTTAGCAATAGAAGAGGCTAAAAAAGCAGAGGCAATACAAGAAGTACCGATTGGTGCAGTTATAGTGTTAGATGGTGAAGTAATTAGTGTTGCTCATAATTTAAGAGAAACTGAACAAAGATCAATAGCTCACGCTGAGTTATTAGCTATTGATGAGGCGTGCAAAAAATTAGGGACATGGCGTTTAGAAGATGCGACGTTATATGTAACATTAGAGCCTTGTCCGATGTGTGCGGGTGGAATTGTTTTATCACGAGTGAAGCGAGTTGTATATGGTGCAAGTGATCCGAAAGGTGGATGTGCAGGGACTTTGATGAATCTTTTAACGGATGAACGCTTTAATCATCAATGCGAGGTAGTTGCTGGTGTATTAGAAGAAGAATGCGGTACTTTGTTAACAAACTTTTTTAGAGAGCTTCGTAAAAAAAGAAAAGCGATAAAAAAATTAGAGAAAAGTAATGAGAATTAACGTATTTGCATTTTGTAAAAAAACAAGTTATACTGATAATGCCTTTTAATGAAGGCAACCGAATATTGGTTTTAACTTTGCCGTGCTAAGCGGGGAGGTAGCGGTGCCCTATACTCGCAATCCGCTCTAGCGAGGCCGAATCCCTTCTCGAGGTTATGCTGCTGTAAGGTCTGCCTTAAGTAAGTGGTGTTGACGTTTGGGTCCTGCGCAACGGGACCCCGTGAACCTTGTCAGGTCCGGAAGGAAGCAGCAATAAGCGGGTCTTCTCGTGTGCCGCAGGAGTGCCTGAACCGAGCTAACTGCTTGAGTAACGCTTATGGTACGTAATCGACAGAAGGTGCACGGCAGTTATATATGTATACAAAACTCACCTTAATACTAAGGTGGGTTTTTTGTATAGAAAATAACTTTTGGAATCTATAAACAGAATGGGTTATAATAAATAAGATAATAACCTTTGAGGGAGGCCGTATTTTCGTGTCATACCAAGCGTTATACCGAACATGGAGACCGCAAAAATTTGAAGATGTAGTTGGTCAAAAGCACGTGACAAAAACGTTGCAAAATGCCCTTCTTCAAGAGAAAGTTTCACATGCTTATTTATTTTCTGGGCCGAGGGGAACAGGAAAAACGACAATTGCAAAAGTATTTGCAAAAGCAATCAACTGTGAACATGCTCCGGTAGCTGAACCTTGTAATGAATGTCCTTCTTGTTTGGGGATTACACAAGGATCTATTTCAGATGTATTAGAAATTGATGCGGCTTCAAATAACGGTGTAGATGAAATTCGAGATATTAGAGATAAAGTAAAATATGCTCCAAGTGCTGTAGAATATAAAGTATACATTATTGATGAAGTCCACATGCTTTCTATGGGTGCCTTCAATGCGCTTTTAAAAACGTTAGAAGAGCCGCCAGGACACGTCATCTTTATTTTGGCGACAACAGAACCGCATAAGATTCCGCCTACAATCATTTCACGTTGCCAGCGTTTTGAATTTCGAAAAATATCAGTAAATGATATTGTTGAGAGATTATCGACGGTTGTGACGAATGAAGGTACGCAAGTAGAAGATGAGGCGTTACAAATTGTTGCACGTGCCGCTGAAGGTGGTATGCGTGATGCGCTTAGTCTTATTGATCAGGCAATATCTTATAGTGATGAGACAGTTACGACAGAAGATGTATTAGCTGTGACAGGTTCTGTTTCCCAGCAATACTTAGGTAACTTAGTAGAATGTATACGTGAAAATGATGTATCAAGAGCATTACGTATCATAGATGAGATGATGGGTAAAGGGAAAGATCCAGTTCGTTTTATGGAGGATTTCATTTACTATTATCGCGATATGCTTTTATATCAAACCTCACCACAACTGGAACATATGTTGGAACGAGTAATGGTAGATGAGCAATTCCGGATGTTAAGTGAAGAAATGCAACCGGAAGTAATCTATGAAATTATTCATACGCTTAGTAAGGGACAACAGGAAATGAAGTGGACAAATCATCCGCGAATTTTCTTAGAAGTTGTTATGGTACAACTGTGTCAACAGTTTATGATGCAAGCGAACGGTGCAGATCGTTTACAAGCAATTATGAACAGGATGCAGCAATTGGAGAAAGAGTTAGAACAAGTCAAAAAGAATGGTGTGCCGGCTGGTGTGCAGCAAGAAGTCAGAGAGACACGTGCAACACCAAAGCCAGTGCGTACAGGTAGTATGAAAATTCCTGTTGGACGCGTAAATGAAGTGTTAAAGCAAGCAAAGCGTCAGGATTTAGAACAATTAAAAGCTGTGTGGGGTGAGTTGTTAGGAAGACTCAAATCATACAACAAAGTAGCGTTTGCTGTTTTATTAGAAAATAGCGAACCGGTAGCGGCTTCGGATGATACTTACGTTTTAGCGTTTCAATATGAGATTCACTGTAAAATGGCAAGCGAGAACCGAGAAGCTATGGATACAGTGGAACAAGCCTTATTTGAACTGTTAAGTAAAAGATTAAATATGATTGCCATTCCAAAAAGTGAATGGGGTAAAATCCGTGAAGATTTTTTACAGCGTGAAGGCGAGAATTCTGAAGAAAGCCCAGAGAAAAAAGAAGATCCTCTTATAGAAGAGGCAGTAAAATTAGTAGGACAAGAACTTATTGAAATAAAAGAGTAATAATAATTAGGAGGAATTAATTATGATGCGTGGCGGAATGGGAAATATGAATAATATGATGAAACAAATGCAAAAGATGCAAAAAGATATGGCAAAAGCGCAAGAAGAACTTGGCGAAAAAACAGTTGAAGGTACAGCTGGCGGCGGTATGGTCACAGTTATTGCAAATGGTCATAAGCAAATTCTTGAAGTGAAAGTTAAAGAAGAAGTTGTAGATCCAGAAGATATCGAAATGTTACAAGACTTAGTGTTAGCTGCAACGAATGATGCACTTAAAAAAGCTGATGAACTTTCAAACTCTACAATGGGTAAATTTACAAAAGGCTTAAACTTACCAGGTGGAATGTTCTAGGAGGATACTGATATATGCATTATCCAGAACCGATATCGAAATTAATTGATAGTTTTATGAAGTTGCCAGGAATCGGACCGAAAACAGCGGTTCGATTGGCATTTTTCGTATTAGATATGAAAGAAGATGATGTGTTAGGTTTTGCAAAAGCACTTGTGAATGCGAAGCGAGATTTAGCGTATTGTTCTGTATGCGGACATATTACTGACCGCGATCCTTGTTATATTTGTAATGATTCGCATCGAGATCAGTCGATTGTTTGTGTTGTGCAGGAACCGAAAGATGTAATCGCAATGGAAAAGATGAAAGAGTATCAAGGTGTATATCATGTGTTACGTGGTGCGATTTCTCCAATGGAGGGAATTGGACCGGAAGACATTAATATCCCGCAACTTTTAAAGCGACTGCATGATGAAACGGTACAAGAAGTGATACTAGCAACAAACCCTAATATTGAAGGGGAAGCTACAGCGATGTATATATCCCGCCTCTTAAAGCCGACAGGTATTAAAGTAACTCGTATTGCACATGGTCTGCCAGTTGGTGGAGATTTAGAATATGCAGATGAAGTGACACTGTCGAAAGCGTTAGAAGGTCGTAGAGAAGTATAAGAGGAGAAACAAAAATGTTCTTTCAAAAAAAGGGTAAATTGCGTAAAGAGTATGATGATAAGCTAATTGTACTATTAGAAAAAGTGAAGAATGAATGGTTACGTCAGAAGAGAATGGTTGAACAAAGTGTGGAACCATCTCAAGATGTACTTTGTTCTTTGAAAATAGCAGAGGCGAAATATTTCTTCTTGTTAAAAGAAGCAAAACGTCGTCCTGTAAAAATGGAACAATGGTAAAAGGTTCTGCTGAAAAAGCAGAACCTTTTATTTTATTTATTAAATATTTAGTGGTTACTTCGTTTGGAAAGAAAGATTAATGGTTTTTATGAAGAAAGTGTTGCCGAATGAAGGTTAACAAGATAAAACAACTGGAGTTGTAGGGTAAATGTTCTTTTTTATCGCCTTGTCCCATACAAATAAATATGTATAGGTCACTTTCATAAGGAGGAAAAAATGAATTCTACAGTTGTTATTGTCGGTATTCTTACTTTAGTTTTTATCTTTCTTGTTTTTGGTGTTTCTTCTAAGCCGTTACGTTTTATAGGAAAAGCGCTCTTTCATGTTACTTTAGGGATAGCATTACTCTTTATCGTAAATGTTGTAGGGACATATTTTGATTTTCATATTCCAATTAACTTGGGAACCGCAACAATCACAAGTATATTAGGCCTACCTGGTGTTGCTGCATTAGTGGTTATTAAGCTTTATATCATGCCAAGATAAAATTATTTTGGCATTTTTTTAAAAAGTGTTGACGAACAAATGATTAATATGGTAAATTAATAAGCGTCGTCAGGAACGAAAGAAAAAAGTTGTTGACAGATTTAACGCAAAATGTTAAATTGTAAAAGTCGCTGAAACGCGATG
>NZ_QKQR01000045.1:0-1559 GCF_008042305.1 Bacillus sp. AY18-3
GAACTACTCGGTCGCTCATTCGCGACTTCCTTATGTTAACACCTTCGTTAGTTAATGTCAACTAAGTTTTTCATTTTGTTCGCCGCATTCTGCGTTATTGCATCGGCGACTTGTTCTATATTACACCTCTATAGCCTAATCGTCAACACCTTTTATTCAATTAATAATAAAAATAATTCCAAAGTTATTTTTATTATTAGTTTCAGTTATTTAATTCCTCTCATTCAATGAAAATAATGAAAAGGACATCCTATTACATACAAAGCGTCCTTTCCATTAAACATTATATACATGCTCTTATAAACTTTAACATTCTTCATTCTCTTTAATATTTTGATCGTCTGATATAAATAAATCAATTAGTTTACGTTTATCCGCCCATATCACTCCAAATAAAACTAAGCTGCCACCTATTACTATTCTCCGCGTTAAAGATTCATTTAATAGAACAATTGAAGCAACTATACTTATTAACGGTAACGCATTTAAATATAATCCACTTACTGATGCCGAGACTGTCTCTAATGCTCTATTCCAAAACCAATACGCTAAAATTGTTGCCCCAATAACAAGATATATTACACTAAACCCTGTCTTCCATGTTTCGATTTTTGGAAAACCATAATAAAAAGTTTCTGCCATTGCAAATGGTAATAGAATAACAGCTCCAATAATTAAAGTTAATGTTGTAAAAACCTTGTTTGATAGATACTGTTCTTGTTTTGGTCGTTTCAGCAATACTGTATAGAAAGCAAATAAGAACGTACTTAATAAAATAAGGATATCTCCTATTAAAGATACTTCTTGATCGACATTACTAGATGGAATTGTAATAAGAAGTACTCCGATAGCCCCCAATACAATACCGATCCAATAATTAAGCCGAATTTTTTCTTTCAAAAAGAACGCCGAAAAAAGAATTGTAACTAAAGGTAAAGCAGCATCAATAATACTAACATGCAATCCACTTGTTAAAGAAATACCGTAGGATGTGAACATAAAGTACCCAGATACGCCAGTAAAAGATAGTAAACTCATTCTTTTCCACGGGACCTGTTTATGTACAACTGATCTTTTTAATTGTTTAAATGAGAATAGTAAACAGATTCCACCAGCTAAGAAAAGGCGAATAAATAACAAAGTAAATGGCTGAATAGATTCTAATGCCCACTTTGTTGGCGCAATGGCTGTCCCCCATAATATAACAGCCACTAATAACATGCATATTTCTTTCATAATCCCCCACACCCATCAAAAAATATATGTTAACTATCTTAATTATAGATTTTTTCTTATGTAAAATCCTTTAAAAATGAAAAACCGTTATGTGAAAAACAACTGAATAGCTATTTTCCACATAACGGTTTCATATAAAAAGTAAAATATTTTAGTCATTCCACGACTCAATTAATACAAAAAGGTAATTCTTACCTTAACCTAACATTTAAATGTATTACTTTATTATCTTTTATGGCATTATCGTTCAAAATTCATTTTAAACAGTCTCTATTTCATCTTTTTTCTTCTTTAAGATTATTTAATTTATGGATTATGACATT
>NZ_QKQR01000046.1:0-28605 GCF_008042305.1 Bacillus sp. AY18-3
GTTATAAAACGTGTGTAAATAGCAATATAAATTTATTAAGTAAAACATAAAATGAATTTAATAATTTATATTTTGTATAGAAATAATTTTTCTGTATAAAAATTTCTTGTCGATCAAAAATATTTTTGATTCGATAATTCTTAATGGATTATTGATTTGAATTTGCTGTGATGGATTTATAACAAAAAGAATGATAAAAACTGTAGAAATTCGTTTAGATACGATTTTATGTAAATCTCACTAAAAATCTCCGCTCCGTCTCATTAAGTATAGTTTACTTGGTTTTTGATACCTGATATCGCTTTTTTCTACAACTGCCTATAATATATATTATGTTAACTAACTTAAAATAATAAACTTATTAAATGTTAGTATAGGTGATTAGCCTCCCCTTGTTCTTTTTAATCATTCTGTGTGATGGATTGTTTAGTTGTTTGTTTTTTTGTTGTTTTATAAGTTGTTGATAAAAATGTCTCCAGATATAAATTATATTTAAGACAATAAAAAATGCAATTCGTTTTAAATGAACGCATTAAACGAATTGCATTGATATGATTACGAATAAGTTTTTAAAATTAGTTTGCTACAGCAATTGCTTCGATTTCAATTAATAAGTTATCGTTAATTAACTTTCTAACTTCTACAGCCGAACTTGCTGGTGGATTCTTAGTATCAATGTATTGATCTCGAATATCTCTAACAATGGCCATTTGAGCAATATCTGTTAAGAAAAACGTTAATTTTACTACATCATTAAATTGTAATTCCGAAGTTTCTAATGCACTTTTAATGTTTTCGAATACTTGTCGTGTTTGTGTAGCTAAATCACCAACGCCAACTATTTGACCATCAGTATTGATTGCTACTTGTCCAGATATGTAAATTGTTCGTTTAGCGTTACTAACTTCGACAACATGCGAATATCCAAAAGTTGGTGGCATCGTTTCTGGATTGATAAATTTCTTTTGCAAGGTGTCCCTCTCCTTTTTTAGCAAATTAATTATAAAATCTATGTATTTGTTATGTTCTATAAATAAAACTAAGAATCCTTTAATGATTTCAAATTAAAAACCTTAGTATTGCTATCTTCATACCTATACTAAGGTTTTCTAGAGTTTTATATTTAGTTATCGCTAGTGGAACTTGTCAAACTAATCTTTTCATACTCTGTTTTCAATTGATTATCATTTTTTAACCAACGTTTAAAAGTCGATTCGCTTTTTTCTAAATTTGAACAAGTTATAGCATTACACTTATCTTTCATGTATGCTTTAAGGAAATTTTGTTTTCTTTGTTTAACGGCGGTTTGAGTTTGTTTTAGTTTTCGATCTTGTAATTGGTCTAAACTTAGACTTTCTTTCTGAAATACTTCATATTTTCTATGCAAATAAATATCTTTGTCTTTATAAATCCAATTTAAAAATAGTTGTATTGATTTTCTTCCAGATAAAATAACGCGATAATGTTTGTTTTGATTTAGTAAATCGGCTCGTAAATTGTGATTTTGAAGAATTTGATGTAAAGAATTCATAAATCTATATGATCCTCCTACAAAGCTTACTATATAATTTTCATACTTGACGTAACCATCCCCATCAAAATATCCACGAACAAAATGATGTAAATATTCTTCAGGCACGAATGGGAATTTGATATTTAATGATTTACATGGCATGATTCCATGTATATTCATAAGGTCGTCTTTTATTGTTTTGCTATTAATGTTTAGCATATATACGCCTGTTTTTTTATTTTGATATAGTGGCTGGTTGGTGTGTAGTTCTTGTTTTATATCTTCTAAAATGTAACTTTCTTTTTGAGATATACTGACACATTGATTTTCTTTCTGTATAACACCATCTGCTGCTATAAATCCTAAAATATAAGCCATGTTATTTGACCATGTTTTAAAATAATCTTCTGATATGTCATACTTCCTGTTCTAACTCCCTATAGCACGCCTTGGAACGTTATTGTCTGTTAAAACCATACGAATATATCTAGCAGACACATTGGCAAGCGTAGCTATTTCTGAGGTACTCTTCCCTTCTGCATATAGCTGAGTTATTTGAGATTTTGATAGTTTACATTTTGATTTCTTTTTTCTCTCTATTTGCACTTACATCCTCTCCTTCCTTTTAATAATTAGAGACGTATTTTCTTCTACAACATATAACAAAACGTATGTTCTTTGTTGTTTATAAGAAAGTATTTACCAAATTAAAACAATTTACATTTACTTTATATTTGTTTTATCTGCTGCCTGATTTATTTTTTATATATAAGAATAATGAATTTGACAAATTTATGAAATGTACTGAATTTAAGATGAAAGGTAAATTAATTTCGTTTAAACTACAAATAGCTACAATAACAACATACGTATATTGTTAAACGTAAAAAGGAGAACGAATGAAAAAGAAATATATGAATCAAATTCATACTGATGTAAGTTTTAAACCGAAAGATATAATCGGTTTAATGACTGATTACTTTAAAATGAAATCAAAGCTGCGTCCTTTAAAGAATTTACCTATTGTTTTATCGGATAAAAATAATGAGTCTTTAGAGAGTGTGACATGGTTTGGGCACTCTGCTTCTCTTTTGAAAATAGAAGATAAAACATTGTTATTAGACCCAATGTTTGGAGATGCCTCTTCCCCATTTCCTCTGTTTAATAGTAAACGTTATAGTGGTATTTTTTCTTTAGAACGTGAAGACCTTCGAGAAATTGATGCGATTATCATTTCACATAATCACTATGACCATTTGAATTACAAGAGTATTATGCAGTTAAAAGATCGTGCGAAGCATTTTTATGTTCCAACTGGAGTTGCGCAATATTTAATTAAATGGGGTGTTTCACCTAGCAAAATTAGTGAACATAATTGGTGGGACGAAATTACGTTTGATAATATAAAATTAGTTTGCGCACCTGCAAGGCATTTCTCAGGACGAAGTATGACAGATAGAGATTGTTCGTTATGGTGTTCATGGCTTATTCTTGGTCAAGAGACTAAAGTTTTCTTTAGTGGTGATAGCGGGTATGCTCCTCACTTTAAGGAGATTGGTGATAAATACGGTCCATTCGATCTTACGTTAATGGAATGCGGGCAATATGATCCAAGGTGGTCTGCTATTCATATGTTACCAGAAGAGACAGTGCAAGCTCATATTGACGTGAAAGGAGAATTACTTCTTCCGATTCATTGGGGTGCCTTTACATTATCATTACATGAATGGAGTGATCCTATTGAACGTGTGACAAAAGAAGCAAAGCGTTTAGGAGTTAATATTGCAACGCCACAAATTGGTGAATCTATCACGTTAAAATCTACAGACTATCCTTCATCAACTTGGTGGAGAGAAATTTAACTATAAATAAAAAAGAGCGATCTCTATTATAAGGAATTCGCTCTTTTTCTGTATTTAACCTTATTTCACTATATTTGCTTTACCGCTATCTAAAACTCTATTTGTTTGTACAGAGGTAATATTAATAACCGTATTCATACTTTTATCAGTTAGTTCAATAAGTTCGTTTTGGTGATTGATTTTCTGTAAATCCCACACCATTCCATTAAACTCGTTATGTTGTCCACTTACTCTTAATATATTTTTCGTGTTACTTGATGGCTGTAATTGTAGATTTGTAAATTGATTACCGCTAATTTCATTTGGTGTAGTTACATTACTATCCATATAAATCATATTTACACAATCTTCAAGTGAGAAGTTTATAAAACGGTTGGCATTTATCCAAGCATAACCAGATTGCGGTTTCTTTGCTACTAATTTCAGCCCAGTTTCCATTCCTACAACTTTTATATTTTCAAAGTTAATAAATGAAATTTCATTTTCTTTCCCACCAGAATACAAAGAAATTCCAGTACCTTTATTTGTTTCTGTCCAATTAATAATATTTATATCTTTTATTTGTGTTTTGTGCCAAGTGTTATAATACTTATTTTTGCCGTCTAAATATATAACTTCAGAATTAAATGTAGGATCGTTTACAGCTATATAGGCTCCTTCGATAGAAGCGTTTTTTTCTAATTCTAGAACTCTGAAATTACCTTCAACAACAAACTGTGTTCCATAACCGAATAATAATTTTACACCTTTTTTCACTACGATTGGTGACGTGATTTTATACTTCTTATCCTCAAGCAATACTGTTTTAATTGTACTTGATTCTGCTTTATTAATAGCAGATTGTATTTTGTGTGAATCATTTTTACCTTTAAAGTCTTCTACATACACTTTATCATTTTTAGCTACGCTATCTTTTTTGTTGTATTGATAAAAAGCAAAAGTAATTAAAACTACAGCTATGAGTAAAATAATTATTTTCTTCATTACACTCATCCTCATATAAGTTTTCTCCTTAGCTACTCTTCGAATAATCTATGGCTTTTATATTTAGGTTATAATGATTGTGCTGTGTATTATAGATTACAATTCCTTCTTTTTATAATTGAACTATATTATCTATAGAACTATCCTGCTTAATCAATTCCGCATTCCTATAATCTATTAATTTATGATTAGATAAAACAAAATTGTGTTCTAATATTAATTCATTGTGGAGTAAATCCGGTAAAAATTTAGGTATCATCTCTCCTACGCCGTAATTATAGTCACTTAGAATCCAAGAAATCTCTTTCCAATCTAAAATTCCTTCTGATACTTTTTTGGGAGTGTGATATGTAAATTCATTATGTAGCTCTACTAAATAAACATACATACCACCAGAGTAAGATGAGTCCTCCCACTTAATAATGCCTTTAAACTGAATTTGTTCATGCGTAACTTCTATACTAGTCTCTTCTTTTATTTCACGAATCGCATTTTCTAAAGGTGTTTCTCCCTTTTCTATCTTTCCACCTACCCCGTTCCATAATCCTTTTACAGGGGCATATTCTCTATTTAACATAAGTATCTCTTCATTTCTCTTTATAAAACATAAAGTGTGCTTGTACATAATGTGATTCCTTCCTTTGTTATTAATAAGCTCTTACTGGAGATATAAGATGTACTGCTGCAGATGGTGTCCCTGCTTCAATTAATATTGGTCTCATAGAACCGCTGAAACTTAAAGTAACCGTTTCTTCTTTTATCGCCTTTAAAGCATCCATCATAAATCGTCCATCGAAAGATATATTTAATTGTTTTTCACCTTGAATCTCATCTATCTGTTGTGTCTCGGATATTTTTCCAATCTGAGAAGCGTTAGAAGAAATTTTAATTGTGGATTCGTCTATAATTTCTAAGTTAACATTGTTATTTGCCCATTCACTTGATAATAAGCTGGATCGATCTACACCTTGTAAAATTCTTTTTCTATCTACGTTAATGACTGTTTGAAATTCATTTGGAATTAAACTAGATATATTAGGATATTTTCCTTCAATTAATCTTGAATATAATGTAGTTGTACCGAATGTAAAAATAATGTGACTTTCTGAAAGATAGATGTATACGAATTCTGAATTACTATTCATTAATTTTAGCAGTTCACTAATAGTTGCACTTGGTACAATACAACTTGCTTTCACCTCTGTAGAAATTATCGTTTCGCGTATAGCAAGTCTATGTGAATCAGTTGCAGCACAAATTAATTTGTTGTGTTCTAATTCGATATGTACTCCCGTAAGAACGGGTCTAGATTCATTTTTAGCTACTGCAAAGACAGTTTGTTTAAATACTTCAATCAATTGTTCTGTTTCTGCTTGTATTTTTGCATGATCGTCTATAAGTGGTACATTCGGAAACTCATATGCTGGAAGTCCATTTAAGTTTAATGTGATTTCTTCTGACTGTATCTTAATTATTTGCTCATTCGTACTTTTTATTGATACATCGCTTGGCATTTTTTTTATAATTTCAATGAAATATTTTGCAGGTACTACAATAGTTCCTGCTTTTACTATAGTTGTAATTTGGTCGCCTTCAGTGGAACTAGGGATGAATTTTTCGATGAAAATATTTGAATCACTTGCGATTAAAGTAATTCCCGATTGATCTACAGTTATTTTTATGCCAGATAATATAGGGATTATAGCTTTGGTAGATATAGCTTTATTTACTTCTGAAAGTGCTTGAGTGAAATGTTTATGATTAACGATAAACTCCATTTTTTCCCCGCCTTACATGAATTGATAATGTTATGAAGATTGATGAACGATTGTCCCGTTAAAAAAGTAAGGTACTGTTTCTTTCCTTTGTAATGTATTTAATAAGTGTACTGGTATACGTAAATGCGGTGCTGCTCTATGTAATTCCATCCAGGTAATTTCTTCAATTTCTTTTGGCCTTGTTATAGTTGCCTGCCCGTCAATTATTTCACCTAAAAAATTAAAGAAAATTGCATGGTGTCCTCTCTCTTCGAAAAAAGCTTCACTAATGTAACAAATACCGTTTACAGTTATATGTAGCCCGGTTTCTTCTTTCACTTCCCGAGTTACTGCCTCTTCTAACGTTTCTCCCAATTTAACTGCGCCACCTGGTAGCGTGTAATAAGAACCGTTCTTTCCTTTATTTTTTACCATTAAGATCTTTTCATTTGTTTTATCGTATAAAAGTGCATATGTAACATTTACTTTTTTCATACGTACCTCCTCTGTTTTTACTAAAAGGAATTTTCTGTCTATTTATCATTCTATCATTAACTTGTTTTAATAGTAAGTTCACGAAGTATTAGAATAAAAATTGATTAAATTAATACTAAATGAAAATGCCAGAATAACTCCTAAATTAGTAAAAACCCCGCTCCTATTTTGAGACGAGGTTAAACTTATATAACAAACGGCAAATTAACGTTTCTTTAGATCAATTTTAAAAGTATACAAATGAAACCCGTATTTTTTGTTAATAGCCAAAGATTTTTTACTTCCCAATTTCACAAAGTAGTTTTATCTCTTTGATTTGTTCTATATGACGCTGTTCATGCAAATAGATCAGTTCTATCCACTGATCAAGAAGTAATTCTCCAAGAGCTGGATGCATCACTGATTTAATCGTTAATATAGATTCATCTTCTATTGTACTTAGGAAACGCATTAATTCTTTTCTCGATTCGTTTAACATATCGATTATTTTCTGCACTTCAAATGGTTCTAAACTTGGTTCAATCATTCCTGGAGCTATAAATTTTAGCGATCTATCTTGTAATATAGAGCGGATTTCTCGACGCTCTTTTAGGGTACTATCAATCTTTTTTAAGCCAGATGAAATAACCTTTATGACCACTTTATCCAATAAAACTAAGTGATGACATACTTGTGCTATACTCCATTTATTCTTGTCTGGCTTACTATTGAATTGAGCATCATCCAATATCATAATTTCCTCGAATAGATGTTTTCTCGTTTCATCAAACCTATCATTTACAAATGAATTCATAACATTCCCCCCCTTCATCTGAATGCATATATTTAGATGCCTATTTTAGGTATATTCGCTATAAAATAATTAGTTTCCCGTAACTAATATTCCACTTCGATCTTTTTTTGCTTTAGAAGTGCCTCTAAATATGAATTCACTCAAGATTCTCCTTTAAATGCATAATCCAAAAGGATAAATTTGTATTCAAAATACTAATGTTAATTCAATATACACTTTATAAACGTTTTTCTAAATAGTAATGATTATGTCCTTTCGGATGATCTTCACTTACTCCAATCACTTTATATCCATGCTTTTTATAAAACGCAGGTGCCTGAAAGCTAAAAGTATCTAAATTGATTATCCTGCACTCTTGTTCAATTGCAAATTCTTCAATAAGCTTTATTAATTGGCTTCCGTAGCCTTCGTGTCTATACTCTTCAGAAACCCAAAGGAAATCGACATGTACGTGGTGCCAAAATGTAATTGCAGTTATTCCGCCTACAATTTCTTCCTTTTCATTTCTCACTATAAAACTAATTTTTTCTGAAGGCTTTTTCTCTTCATCCGAAATATGTTTTTGGTTATATTCAATTACTTTTTCTCTTATGTAATCACTATCTTCTTGGACCCATTGTTTTACTATTTTCATTTTAAGTAGCACACTCCTTTTAAAGTATCTATTCAATTTAATAATCGTAATATCCTGTCTAACTTAATAGTCGTAGAGCACTGTTTCATTTCACTAAAATAAAGAAAAGCCGTACTACATTTTATTTGTAGTACGGCTTTTTACGGCGTTTGATTCTTTTTAATCTAAGTTTCAACATATTAGTACAATAATTCAATTGTATTACTGCGGATAAGAATGAACATTCCTAAACCAATTAGAACGACTGGAACGATAATATGACAATTTCTCTCAAGTACTTTAGCTAAAATAGGAGCTCTTATCAATTTGTAGCTAATAAAACACCATATTGCTATCATGCAAAAAAAGATAATTAATGTAACAATATTTGTTTTAAGATTTTGACTAGCGAACATTGGTATATAAATCGAAATATTGTCAGCCCCATTAGCTAACGTTATCGAAGCTACTTTAAATATTGAACCAGAAACGTTATCAATGACTTCATTCCTTTTATAAGAACGAAGTGACAATATTCCTTTCACTCCCATATAAATTGGTACGAATCCTAATAATCCGATCCACGAAACTGGAATGAAAAAAGAGCTTAAAGAACCAATGATACTTAGAAAAGTAATCACACTAAATCCAAAATATTGTCCAATAACAATATAAAGTTCTTTCATCTTAGTTTTTTCTCGGACAGTCCTACCTTCTTTCTTAATTACTCCTGTCTTTACTTGTGAAAATAAAACAAGGAGTATAAAAATGTCATCAATATTTGTTGAAGTGAACGCCATAAAAGAAGAAATTATAGTTGTAACCAATATAAGCCAACTACCTTTATAATAAAATAATGGTACACAAATGAATTGCATATCTAATAACAAAGGTGGTTAATGTAGGTTTATAACATGATTTCAGTGCCTTTATAAAACAATATGAATATTTTACTAATCTGCTACTTAGTTGCTAAAGAAATAAATTACTTTATTACCTTTCAAATCATTTTCACTTATTTTGTAATATAAAAAGAGCCCTATACAAGGACTCTTTTTATAATTAAGCTACTTTCCGATATAAATGTCGTGTTTCTTTTTTGTTTTCTGCTTTTGGTGGACGAATTAATATCGAAATAATGAAGGAAATAACGCTTAAAACACCAATTATAATAAAGGTCGGTTGAAATCCACCCAGTAACGCTCCAATGAACGCTCCTGCAAGTGCACCAAACCCGAAACCTTGATATACAATCCCGTAATTTGTACTATGGTTTTTTAATCCGAAGAAATCTCCAACAATGGCTGGGAAGATTGTGATATTACCACCAAAGCAAAAGGCAACACTTGCTACACAAGCGAAATAAATGCCGTAATTTAGAGGAATGAAACTTAAAGTAAAGACTGACAATCCAATTATTATAAACGTTGCAGAAACAATTTTCATTCGACCAATTTTATCTGATAACGTTCCAAGAACGATTCTACCTACCGTATTAAAAATTGCAATCATTGCAACGGCGTTAGCGGCGGTTGCTGCACTAAGTCCAACGAGCTGTACACCAATATCTTTTACCATACCGATTAAATATAGACCGCCCATACACGATGTGAATAGCATAAAAAACAAAAGATATACTTGTTTCGTTTGCATCATTTCACGAGGCGTATAGTCATTGTTTAATGATTCAGTTACAGTGTTACTTACGATTGCTTCACGTAAGAAGAACGATCCGGTTAAAACTAAAAGCAAGACGATGATACCCCAATATAAAAATGCTTGTGATACACCAAGACTATCGATAAGACTTCCGTTTATATATCTAAAGATTAAGCTGCCCATTCCATATGCCGAAACAGATATGCCAGAAATAAGTCCTTTTCGATTTGGAAACCATTTAATTAAATTAGATAGTGATGTAATATAAGCAGTTCCATCTGCATAACCAACAACGACACCAGCTAATAAATATAGTAATGGTAAGGAAGAAACTTGTGAACTAAGTATTAAACCGAGTCCCAAAACAATCCCTGCAGTAGCGATGAGTTTACGAAGTCCTAATTTTTGCTGCAACTTTCCTGCAAATAAGGTTGAGAATGATAATGAAAAACTTGTTATGGAGAAAGTTATCGCTACGGAATTGAGGTTCCATCCAAACTTACTAACAAGGGGTTGATTAAATAAACTCCATGTATAAATTGTCCCAAGGCCAATTTGAACAATGATTGTACCTAGAACAATTAGTAACGGATTTATAGAAGTTTGTTTCATACTAACTGTCCCCTTCTTTTATCATGACATGAATTTTCACAGTTAGTATAACCATCATAAGAAGCAAGATACTGCATGAAAAATGGAAATTGAATTCATGTACACAAAAAGACACTCCATAATGAAGTGTCTTTCTGCAGGTTATATTAGATTTACTTAAAGAAAGCTTTGTTAAGATAAGACATTTTCAAATGCTTATGTATATAGAATACCAAAAGATTTCAATCATGTGATGGGACTTAAGATGTATTTTTCATTCATCATATAGTCGGATGAACGAAAAATTAATATTCAATTTCATCAAAATCCTTCGGCTGCGGTACAGTTTGCATATTAGCTGCATCTTTAGGATCGCTATAAATTGCATTTTGTTCTGTATTCATATCTTTTATATTTTGTTTTTTATTTCTATTCATTTTATCTTTCATTTTTTTCACTCCTTTTTCATTATAGGAGTAATTATGCCCTATTACCGTTACGAAATGTATCAGCGACTAAATTGCTAAATTCACGTAAATAATATAAATAATTATCACCGCCGTAGTTATACCTTTTATTATACATTTTCGCAACAACTACATTATATTCAGGTATTACTAAAAGAGTCGGTCCTGTAATTCCTAATATTTGATACGATCCTTTTGGAACTCGTTCACCAAGTTCACTTAAAAGCGTAGGTTCATTTTGAACGAACCAAAACAACCCATTTTGTGGTAGTTCTTTGTTTGCAAATGTTGGACTCTGCAAACTTGTCGCAATTTTTATAACTTCTTTTGGAACAATTTGTTTACCGTTTATCATACCTTGATTTAAATGAAGATTGCCCCAATAAGCAAATTCTCTAGCTGAGACAAATAGATTTTTTTCAGTACCATCATTTACCGTACCAATTTCACTAATCGCGTCTTCACTTGGATTATTAACAACTTTAACTAAGTTTTCATCTTCCTGAATTCTCCAACCTGTTTCTTTGAAGTTAGCTAGATCAAATACACGCTCCTTTAACAATTCAGGAAAACTTTTGCTATATAGCTGATAAATAAGACGTGTTATCATTCTGACATTAACATCTCTATACGCCCATGCTTGTCCAGGTTCAAATTCACGAAAAATCGTCCCGTCATGCGTTTCTCCTAAACCGTGCGAATGTGTTACTAAATGTCTTATCGTTGTTTTACCAAGTAATACAGGATCAAAGTCTTTAAGATACTGTATCGCTTCATCATCAATAGAGTTTATTTTCCCCTCGTAAAGCGCAAATGCTACCATTAAACCTAAATAACTTTTTCTCGCAGAAGCAACGTTGAATTGTGAGGATGCTGTTACTTTTTTACTTATAGATGTATTTGAATGGTGGCCACTATAATGCTCTAATACGATTTTGTTATCTTTTATTATGCACAGTGCTGTAGCAGAACTATGATTTTCTTCTTTTATATTTTCTACCCAAGAAATTAACTTATCGTATGTATACAAATAAATCCCCCTTAACACGAATAAAAAATTACAACATGAAAGAAAAGTATAAAATAGTATTTACACCTTTCTTTCATGTACACCATTGTTAGTTTTCTATACTTAAATGATCCACCAGTTCCAGCAGTTAAAACAACCGAAACATCCAGCGCAGCCTACACAACGACCACCGCAACCTCCACATCTTCCGCCGCCACATCCACCACAGCGACCACCACAACCTCCGCATCCGCCGCAACGACGTGCATCGTCTTGAATGTAATAGTATGGATATTGATTTTGTTGTAGTTGATCCCAATACACAACATTACCAGATTGATAATCATTAAGATTTAATGATTGTAGTTCTTGTTGAAACTGATTCATTACGAAACCCTCCATTTATAAAAATAAATTCCGTCCAAATGTTACAGTTTATCTATTTTTGCAAACAAAGTAGATAAAGGCTATAGACTAAATGCGTACATCAACAAAATATGAATAGACTAAATGCGTACATCAACAAAATATGAACTTACACTAGGTGATGTACCTTGTTTTTCAGCCTATTTTCTTAATCTCTTTTCGGTGGACGAATTTTTTAAAATTGAGGTGTTTAAAAATTACTAATCCAACAATTTACTAGTTCATCACTTAATGTTCTTTCTAGTAACTCTTTAACTGAAGGCACTGGCATGATTTTATACGTATGTAAAGCTTCTTGATTATAATCTATCCAGTGAAACGCTAAATGAGACTCTTTAGATTTTGGTATGAAATCAATATGTAACTCTTGTGAATCTATTTCAAAAATGTGATTAATTTCATGATGAAGAACTTCTCGGTCTTCCCATTTGTTTTCTATTACGCCTAAAAATTGTTTTATACTACAGTTTACTCCGAGTTCTTCTCGTAGTTCTCTTATTAATGCATTCTCAGCTGATTCGCCAACTTCAACATGACCACCTGGTAAAAAATAATGATGGCCAATATATTCAGCCACTAACAATTTTTTATCCTTTACCATAACAGCTCGTACAATGTGGTGAAATTTATTTTTCAATTGCAATTCCTCCCGGTCATTTAATGGCATCTTTCATTTCACATCTTTACTTCGTAATACTTAAACGAACAAACGATATACTTGCTCACCATCATATTCATGTCCCAATGGTTGAAAACCGTAACGTTCATATAGTTTCTTTGCAGAGATATTATCTTTATGTACTGTTAACCTTATTTCTTTACACGCCTTAAATGTGTTTTTTATTAAATATATGCTTCCCTGTAACGCCGCTTTTCCATAACCATTTCCTTGCTGCTTTTGATCGATAATAAATCCATTTATCCAATACATATCAGTTGTTTCTCTTACAACAGCATGCATAATAAAACCAACCATTAGATTGCCGTCGTATATCGCAAATGGTATGTACTCCACATTGTCTCCATCTGGTTTTATATATACTTTAGCAAGTGAAACTGCTACAGATGGAACAAAGTTTCTTTGCTCTTCTTTAACTTGTAGCTTTAAGGCATCTTCCCAATTCTCTCTCGTAACAACCTTTAACTGGACATTCAATATTTTAGGCTCCTTTATAAATAGGTTGTATTTTTATATTCAACAGAGTGACATATTCTCCTTTTTCCGACAACAACCTACAACATGATCTTATGAAATTTTTCTTTATTTAAGCGTAAAGCTGTATTGCTTCACGAAATATTAAAAAGGAACTAGCAGAGTGCTAATTCCTTTTACTAAAAAGAAAACCTTGTTATTTATCGTATCCTTTTTGAGTTTCATCATTTATTAGGTTTTCTATTTTCTTATCATCAGGTACTGGTTTCCACCAATTACCTGTAATAAATAGCATGGTTAATAAATTATAACTATCACTAAAGTAGCTTTCTTTCTTATTCTTCATCCAATCCCATCCACTATTTACCCACTTTTGATTATCGCTTTTCGTTGTACTTGCAGCAATAAACGGTGAAACAAATACAGCAGTTGGATAACTACCAATATTGGATCCGTTTAATTGATAACCATCCACAATTTTAGAAGGATTTCCATTCGCTTTATTTTGAATCCATGAAGAGACTTTATCAGAAATGACTTTACTTCTTTTCTCGCCGTACATCGCATAGTCCATTACAATTCGCAATGGTACCCGACTAGCATTGTAATAATATGCATTTGTATATTCTGACTCATCTAAGAAGTCTTTAGGTGCGGGTTGTGGTGGGGTTTTTACAACGAAATCTGAAATAAGTCCTGTATTTTGAGAGTACTTATTACTAAATTGCGTATAAACATCGTACAAATTATTAATAACAGTAAGCCAAGTTTTATCACCTGTAAATTCATAAAATGCTCTAAGGTGTGACATCATCCAATCAGATGGTCTCGTATCAAGTGAATTTTTAGAATCCCAATCTCCCAAATTTAGTCGGTTATTATTTGTAACATTACTAGCTTTAATACCTTTTGTAATCATGTCTTGTGCTTCTTTCAAATAATTAACCGTTCCATTTGATCCCCACTGCTTATGAGCAAGAAGAAGAGAATACGCAATATCTAAATCCCCATCAGTAGCAGAATCAAAATGACCTTGTGCTTTTTTACTATCTGCGACAACCCATCCCATTAAATTAGGATTTTGAGAGCTTTTAAAAGTTCTTGCTGTTTTAAATAAACCATCATAGATTTTTTGAGCATTCGAATCATAACCAGCCATTAATACTGTAATTATCATCCCATACCCTTGACCTTCTGAAGTTCCAAGTGGCTTAAACCCATCAGCATCACCCGTAATCTCTCCTTTTACGTAATAACCACCAGGTAAAGAAGATAAATCATTTTTCAAATATTTCTTTTTCCAATTATCGTAGTAACTTCTTACAGAAGCATTTAAACTTTCCTGTGTAACATGATTTGGTTTTATAACACCTGCATAATTAACTTGCTGGGGAAATGGTTTCATTTCTTTTACAGCAGCTACTTGTTGATTAACTATGGGAATAGAAGTTTGTACTGAATTGTCCGTTCCATTTGCTGCGAAACTAGAATTAGAAAAACTAGCTAGTCCGATTCCTATAATAGAAATACATGTGAAAATTTTTCTTTTTCCATTCATTATGTTGTCATCTCCTTTTAAAATGCTTACTACATAAAATGTAACATACAATATTTAACTGAAATACAAAATATTATATTTATCAACAAAAGAAAGTATAATAAAGTGGTTATGGAATGAGTTTATATTGATTTATTATTTACTAGAGTTGTATATTTTTCTTTTTTTGATAGTGATATATGAGTAATTAAAACTCCAAGTATAGTAATTCCCCCGCCAATTATTGAAACAAAAGTCGGTACTTCACCTAACCATATCCAAGCAATAAAACATGCAGTTACTGGAGTTAAATATAGAGAACTTGTTGCCTCAGCAGCACCAGAATGAGATATGATATATGCCAATGCGATATATGGGAGTACTGTTGGAAATAAACCTAAATATATAACACTCATATTCACATCAAGAGGAGCTGCTAGTATTTCTGTATACACTCCCGGCGAGAAAATAAGCATACATACAGTGCTAGATAAAATTGTATATATAGTAAATGGCAAGAAGCCATACTTTTTCAAGTAAGAAGTTTGGAAAACGAAAAATAAGCTTTCTGAAATCGCTGCTAATAATATAAATAATCCCCCACTATTCAATTGAATAGCATCTCCTTGACTAAATGATATGAAAGCAATTCCTATAAAACTAATTACACCACCGATCCAACCATTTAATTTCATTTTTTCATTCAAAAAAACAGATGCAAAAATAGCCGTTACTATAGGTGTGACTGAAACAATTAAACTTGCAGATCCAGCATTTACTGTTTTTTCGCCGTAGTTTAATGCAATGTGATAAAAAGTAAATCCTAAAGCACCAAATATAAAAATTGCTGGGATATCCTTTAAGTCCGGCAGTCGTAACTTGTATATAAAAGAAAACAACAGAAGAATAAATGAAGCAATTAATAAACGTAGTAAAGTAAGGTGCTCAGGTGTATAAGATTCGAGCCCCATGCGAATTGCTGGAAAGGCAGTCCCCCATATTAAAATCGTAAAAGCATGAGCACAAATAATCCGAAAGTCCCATTTTTTATAATTCATGTTTTTTCTCCCCCTTCAAATCAACCATTTTATAATTACCAATTATTTCTTTTCATCATATTTAATAGTTGTTACAATGTCTTCAACCAGTTATTTATCGTAAAAACCAACCACTTGGCATTTATAAAGTGAACGAGGGAGTTTTTTTATGACAACTAATAAAAAACTGCCTAAGTATCGGCAGATAGTAAACTTTATGAAAGAAAAAATTGAAAATGGAGAATGGCCTATTGGAAGTAAGATTCCTAGTCAACGGCAGTTAGCCAAATTATTTCATGTAAATCGAAGTACTGTAATAACTGCGCTAGATGAACTTATGGCAGATGGATTGATTCAAGGGAAAATTGGAGCAGGAACAATTGTAACAAATAATACATGGTCATTATTAGCGACGAATCCCCCGCCTGATTGGAGTGACTATGTAAAAGCTGGTATTCACAAACCTAGCAAGTTAATGGTACGAGAAATCAATGAAGCAGAAGCAAACAAAGAACTTATCCATCTTAGTAAAGGTGAACTTGCGCCTCAACTTTTCCCGCTAGAAACTATGCAGTCCATTATGAAAAGCGTAAGTGACGAAATAGATTATTTTGGATACGAAGAACAAAAAGGTTTTTTGCCGTTACGTGAAGCAATTAGTAAATACGTAAAATCATTCGGAATACATACTTCAGCCAGTTCTATATTAATCGTCTCTGGTGCATTACAAGCACTCCAATTAATATCAATTGGTCTTTTGCATAGAGAATCAACCGTTTTACTTGAACAACCTTCTTACTTATATTCACTTCATGTATTTCAATCAGCAAATATAAATCTATCTGGTATATGTATGGATAATCACGGTATTTTACCTAACGAATTATTAAAACGTATTAAATACAGTCAAAAGAAAAACATTTTATATTCTATCCCTAGTTTTCAAAACCCAACAGGGGCATTAATGTCTCAAGAACGAAGAAAAGAAATAATAAAAATATGTGAAAAGGAACAGTTACCTATAATTGAAGATGATATTTACCGAGAGTTATGGATTGATGAACCACCTCCACCTCCCTTAAAGTCGATAGATAAACATGGACATGTATTATATGTTGGTAGTCTTTCTAAAACACTTAGCCCAGGACTTAGAATTGGATGGATCATTGGACCCGAACCAGTTATTGATAGATTGTCAGATATAAAAATGCAAACAGACTATGGATCGAGCTCTTTATCTCAAAGAGTTGCTGCTGAATGGATAAATAAAGGTTTTTATGAAGAACATGTTGCAAACGTAAGAATTCAATTAAAAGAACGAAGACAATTCATGATACGAGCTTTAAATAAATACTGCGCAGATGTTGCATCGTGGAATATTCCTAGTGGTGGATTATTTATATGGCTAAAGATTGTACCTAACATTCCGATGAAGAAATTATTTTCAGAGGCGCTATCAAAAGGAATTCTTTTAAACCCAGGACGTATATATGAAGAAGAATCAGATCGGTACATTCGTTTATCATATGGATATGTTTCTCCAGAGCAAATGACTAGCGGAATTAAATTGTTGAGTGAATTAATCCGTAAGCTCATGGCATAACAAAAACTCCTCTTTTAACTATAGAGGAGTTTTTGTGTATCGTATTTACCACAATCTCATTTCCTGTCCCAATAAAATAAGTTCGTCATAAGGATCTCCGTCAATATTTAATACTTGAGCAAAAGCAGGTTCTGTTTTTAAACCGTTCTCTTTTAAGCGAAGAATTTCTTCCCTTATATGGGGATGCTGTATTAATAGCATGTGCTCTACTATCATATGTCTATATGCATTTTGGTTACGTACTGGCTTAGGCTGAGCAAATAATTCAAATTTAAAACCTTCAAATTCAAAATTTACCTTTATCGATTCTGTAGTTTTAATTTTTTTCTTTTTTATTTTGAATCCTTTATAAGAACCGTATAAAGATCTCATTTCCTGTTCAAAAACATCAAAGTTATGTACTTCCATTACTATATCTAAGTCAGATTGAAGAGTATCAATTCTAATAGGAATTGTCCCGCAAAGAACCGGACTATACAAAATTAAATCCTCCATAATGTTAAGTTTATTCAAAACATCATACACTTTTTGTTGCTTCTCATTCCCAGATTGTAAATATGTAATAGATGTAAACATGGAAGTCTCTCCTTCTTTTCACGTAATACGTGTCTCCGCTAAGTTCAAGAAAAATTTGTCCGTTTATATTTGTGCTAGGAGTACATTTATTTCAAAATATTAATGTGAATAAACAATGCGTTTCAACTTTCCTCCTATACTGCAATACTATAAAAATAAAAAAGGAGGAATTATTATGAGCATTTTTCACATTCTTTTAACCATCCACATATTATTTGGAACAATATGCTTAATCACCGGTATTGTAGCGATGGTTGCTCAAAAGAAGAAAGGAAAACATACGGAATGGGGTGAAATATATCATGCATCCTATGTTGTCATCACCCTTACTGCAATTATATTATCCATTATAAGCTGGGATAAAATCGCATATTTATTTTATGTAGCAATTTTCTCTTATTCATTTGCGATATATGGATACCTCGCACGAAAAAAACGTTGGAAAAATTGGCTCCATCACCATATTAGAGGTATGTTAGGTTCTTATATTGGTGCCGTTACCGCACTTTTAGTAAACGTCGGTATTCATATTCCCATAATTAATTTATTACCGCCTATATGGTTTTGGTTTTTATCTACATTAATCGGTATTCCTCTCGTAGTCAGTGTATCAAAAAAATATAAAAAGCGTAGTTAAAATTCATTACAATTTCGTTACTTTCTAATGGTAATTACAAAAAATCATACTCAATGTAATATTTTATTAACAAATTCAAATTCATATTGCTTTAAGTTCGTCACTTGGAGCTAAATAAAAAGAATCCAATAAAAATATTGGATTCTTTTTCGGATTTCATTTCAATATCGGCTCTATGTATTCAATGATGTTACCATTTGGACCACAAACTATCTTTGTATACTTGTGGGTACTTGTTGTATTGATTCAGTGATAATTACACCATTATAATTCAAGATTGTAATAACGAATGTAAACGATCCGGGTAATTCGTAAACATCCCGTCAACTCTCCATAGAAGTAACTTTTTCATATCTTTTTCATTATCTACAGTAAATGGATGAACTTCTAATCCGTGTTTCTTTATTCTCTTTACATAAGCTGAATCAATATATTTATAGTTCATCCCAATACCGATACAGTATGTTTTATACTTTTTTATCTCTAATTCAGTTAATTGAACTGCCTTTTTGTAAGGTAGTAATTGTACTAGAGGTATATGAACATCTAAACTATGAATTTTTTGCAAACTTACTTTACTAAATGATTGAATAATAACTTTATCACTTATTTCGTAGTGCTTTATAATTTCTAATAACTTTTCTTCCATACCGGGATATTCATCTGGCGATTTTGTTTCAATGTAATAATTAGTACTATTCCTGAACGTTTGAATAATTTCCTCTAGTGTTGGAACTGTAGCATCCTCAAATTCTTTCTTTGCTAAAGCTGGATGCTTTTCATTGAAAAAAGAACCTACATTTAGTTGCTTTATTTCTTCTAATGTATGTTCCTTAACTAGCCCCTTACCATTTGTAGTGCGGTTTACTGTTTCATCATGCATAGCTACTAAATGTCCATCTTTTGTCATTTGAAGATCAATTTCTATATAATCTCCTTTTAATTGTTGTCCTAGTTTATAAGCTTGTATTGTATGTTCCGGCGCATACGCAGAAGCTCCTCTATGTGCAATGTTTTTTATATGATTTGATTAATTAATAGCTTTTGTGTACTTAAGTTCATTTACTTTATGAAAAGCAAAAGTGCCTACTACTATAAAGGTGCAAATGATTGTAACGATATATATTTTTTTCATAATGATGTATTAACTCCTACATGAAAGCAATTTAGATTGAATAATTTATTCAATTAAACGTCTATTTTCAAATACAGTCATTTGTCCAACAGATTGAAAACCAGCCTTTTTATAAATATTAATCCCATCAGGTGAAGCTTGTAATACGCATTGAGAAACGTTTAATTCCTTTGCTTCTTGTAGCAAGTAATTAAACATAGTAGAGCCAAATCCTTGCCCTCTCATTTCTTCTTTCGTTGCTATATCATAAATACCAATACTATCTTTTGTACATACTAATGAACCAACAGATACGACTTCATTTTTAAAAATCCCTAAATATAGTTTCATATTCTCACTATTCCATAAATCGAAAGAAGCAGTTTCATTGTAGAATGCTTGTACATGTGTACCTTCCTCTGAAGTACCAAATAGATTAGCTAACGTTTCCCCAAAATTTTTAATTTGTCCTGACGAAGATGCTTTTTGTATCGTAAAACCTTCTGGCATGTTTATTGTTGGATGAATTGTTTTTAAGTCTGCTATCATCGCGATATTTTGTTCTGCTTCTTTTAAGCCAAGTTTTATTAATTCGCTTTCTATAGTCTGCTCATGCCTATCATCCCAAAACCAAACACTCATTGGAAATTTCTTTTGATTATAGTTGTTTACCACTTTATATAGTTTATCAATACCTTCCGTTAAATTATTGTTTAGTATAGTAATGATATTAAATGTATCTGCCGGTAAACCACAGTCGACAGCAATGTAATCCTTCGTTTCTTTTACATTCATTCCATGTATCTGCCGCGCAATATATGAGGTTTTATATGTGAAGTTATCTATTAGTAACTGTTTATAATTCATTCATTTTGCTCCTTTCATAAAAATTCGTTTTCGAATTCTTCAGTATTAAATATAACACATAAGAAATGTATCTATTTCTATAAAAATATCTCTATACATTACTCTTTTTGCCCTAAAAGAATTAAAAATGATATAACGTTGTCGGAATGAAAAAAGTGGTATATAATAAATAGTAACATTACTAGTAATTATTTTAGGTATTCCTAGAATAAAGGAGCGATACATATGAAAATTACTATTTATTTCGGAAGTCATGAAGATCAAGATGTTCGTACTATGGACTGTCATTTAGATGTAGAAGATGCAGAAGAGATCGTTTCTGTATCATAATATAAATAGTTGGGATGAACCCTCTTCCCTACAGCGTTTAAGGCACCTTTTACAGGTGTCTTTTTTGTTGTTTTTTTCGTCAAAAACCCTTTACTTTAGAGCGTTTTAATAGTAAAATATAAATATACGAACAAACGTTCTTTTTATTTTACTTGTACATGAAGGGATGATTTTTACAATGGCTCAAGCAAAGCGCAGAGGAAGAAAAAAGCAAACACCTATCATTTCAAATACAGGCTTTATCGGCTCTGTCTTTATTGATACATTGGAGTTACAAAAGAAATCCTATTATTTCGCTCGTAAAAAACTTCAAATTGTTCATCACGTACTTGATGGCCTCTCTGGGGCAACAAGTTCTCTATTTAAAGAACATAACATTTCAGCATACATGTCATGTGTGTATTTACATAAACAAAAGAAAATCGGCTTTGTTCTTTCAACGAAACCATTTGAACAAAGTGACGGTGTTGCTTACTTTATAAATTATTTAATTGAAAAGAATTTTTACGGTAATGACGAAGATGTAGAATATCAAGAAGTATTTAATACAGGTTTTATCGGTGTAGTATTCGCTGATTTATGTAGCATAGATCGCTTTAATTTCGAGTTTGAAATGGGTATGTTAACGAAATTAATGAAAGATATGATTATTCCGGTTAAAGAACTCTTTTTACGCCACAATGTACCGGCCTACATCTCCACTTCTCATTTAGAGGAACAAAACAAATTAGGTTTCGTTCTATCTGTAAAACCATATGATGAACGTGCAGAAGCAGATTTATATTTTGAGGCGTATTTAAAAGAACGCGGGTTATTTAATGGTGATGAAGAAGATGATATTGATAAGATTGTTATTAGAAAAACAGCTGAATTACGATAGAAAAGCGCAGGATGATGATCCTGCGCTTTTTATAATTTATGAAACTGATTTACCAAATAAACGGTATTAGTTTTTTTGTTTTCTGTTTATACACTGTAAATTGTTCACCGTACTTATTCTGTAAGTAATCATCAGATTGCGGAATATAGTCAAAAACAAATACAAAGAATAGGCCTATAGGAATTAACAAACTATAAATTTCGTTTTATAGTATTTGCTTTTCTTAGCTTGAAAGAGGTAGCAGTATCCATTCTATACATAATCTAAGAATCTACTAAGCACTATAATCTTTCGAATGAACCTCTAATATGAAACGATTTGATGAAACTTTAATTACTATTAAATATAAGAATCCCCCTACAATTGGAATGGTGTACGCTGGGATATAATTTAATAATAGACCGGATAGTGCCATTGCTATAGGGAGCATCATTTTACCTATACTTAATCCAATGCTGAGAACCCTTCCCCTGTATTCATCAGGAATCTCATTTTGCATGAAATAAATTAAAGGAATATCAATTAGCGCTATAATAAACCCTAAAAAGATCATAACAACACAATAAGTAATAACGAATACTAAATCATTCACTTCAAAACTTTTGAATAAAACTGGAATTCCTAAAATAATCATAAAAACTGACAACATAGAACTTAGTTTTTTCAAAAGATAAGAGTAAGAAAAACGATCAGTTATCTTTTTTACTACAATTGCACCAATTATCATCCCTACTGGAAAAGTCCCTTGAATGATACCAAATTGCTTAGAACCAAGATTGAGTACTGTGTTAATAATGTATGGCAATGGAACAGTTACAGCAAAGCCTAAGAAGAAATTAAACGAAATTAAAATATGAAACGTATTCTTTAAGCTTTCCTTTTTAAGTAAGTAAGAAAACCCCTCTTTTATATCTTTAATAAAATTAACTCCTCTTTTTGAATTTCCCTCATTTATATTGTACTCGAACAGTCTAAAATGAATAAATAGTAATGCTATCCCTGAAAGAATAAAAGAAATACCGTTTATAATTATAAAAGTCTTAATATTAAATACTGAAAAAACGATGCCACCTAACATAGGGCCGAGAATTAAAGATACAGAATCGATAATTTTACTTATAGAATTAATACTCATAAGCCTCTCTTTAGAGACGATATTTGGTTTTGCAGCCTCTAATCCTATTCCAAAAAAGGTTGTAAACACTGTCATAAGAAAGGTTGTAGTATAAATGATGAATAAGTTCAATCCATAATAGCTGCTTAATATATAAACAGCTATTAATAAGCATCCACTTAGTAAATCCATACAAATAACTAGTTTCTTTTTATCAACCTTATCAGCAATTACACCAGCAAAGGGATTCAAAACAATTATTGGAATCGTTCCTAATATGAGCGTAATCGCGAAATTTAACGCAGATCCAGTTATTTGTAAAACATATAATCCTAGCGCGAAACTATACATAGAGCTACCGAATATTGATACTGTTTTTGCAATTGAATATAAACAAATATTTCTTAGTTCTTGGTTTCTTTTTTTATTTTCTATATGTAATCGTAAACTTCCCATCACTTTTCCCCCTGCCTAATTTTTTGTTACGTACATTGTAAGTTCTTGGGTCAACCCAATAGCAATATGTACTATTTGAAAAGTTTTCAGGGAAAATAAATAAAAGATGGGGTTAACCCCATCTTTTTCCGAAAAATGAATATGTATAAATTTCTTCTCCTTGAACAAAGAAATCCTCGTACTTTCCTCCTCGTTTCAAATAATTTGAAGTACTTTCATCGATGGATTGAAAGTGTAGATTTTGGATTTCTTTCGTTACTTTTGAAAGTGTAAAATTTTCTCGAAAGTTATTTGTAATTTGGCTATTTGAGCTGAAATTTTTAAATAAAATAAATAAACTTACTAAATAACAATCCGTTTTAAAAAGTGGATTTAATTCGCGAAGTAAAAAATCCTCATGCTCAAAACTATAATTGCTCGTACCAGAATGATCAATTACAATATCAACTGACTGATTCTGAATAGGGATATTCAAAAAATCAGCACAGATAAAGAGAATGTTTCTTTTCGGATTTCTTCTCGCTAATACATCTTTTAAAAATAAAAGTTTATTTAAATCTCGATCCACTGCAATGTATAGGCAATCTTCGGGAAGTTCTTCATAAATGTTTCTCAAAAAGAATCCAAGTCCCGATCCTAAATCCAGTATTAATTTGTTATTTAAATTTAAATGTATTAGTTTCTTTTTCGCCCATTCCCCTTCCCTATGCATATTTTCCAAATACGCATTATCAGTTTCATGAATATAATCCGAAATAGTATCTTCAAGTGACGTTTGCTCATTTAATTTAAATGATTTACCAGCAGTTATAATTCCTGAAGTAATAATGTATTCTTCACCACAATTACAAAGTAACCTCCCCTCAGTAATTTGATTGTTATTAATAATTCCATCTTGAAGAATTAGTTTTTTACTACACTTAGAACATGTAAGCAAATGAAGTACGCTTAAATCTATCCCTATAATTGAATTCGAAGTTTCATTTGTTAATAATAAATCATGTAACACTTCCTTTAATTTATCCCGTCTCTTCTCCAAAAGTTCTATTTCCTGTTCCATCTGGTCATATTTCAATTTAAATAAAGATTGGTAAAAAGTATCTTTTTTGTAATTCATAGATTTCGCTAAATTTTTATAAAAAAATAGTTCTTTAATTTCATTCAAGCTAAAACCTAGCTCTTTGTAATGTAATATAAGCTCTAAATCTGTTTGACAATACTCGTCAAAAAAATTGTGACCGCCCTTTTTTTCAGGAATAATGAGGCCAAGATCCATATAATGTCTAATTGTATCAATACTTATGTTATTTACTTCTCCAAACTTACCAATTTTCATAACATCCCTACCATTTGTATATATTTTTATATAGATTTCTATTTTTACCTTTAAAAATCCTTTTATCTCTCTATACAACAAAATTTAAGGTATGTATAGGATATTTCAATGCCACATATTTTGTAAGTATATAATTTTTTATTTAATAAAATATACATGTAAACGGATATCATCACTTCTCCTTTATTTAACCAGTGGAGCAGGACTACTATTCTGATGACACTATTATTTCTATTTCTGTATGTGATGAATTACACCAACTTGCTCGAGAAAGTTAAAGATTCTCATTTCCAAATACCTTACGAAGTTATTGCTAAAAATGTTGGTTTTGTAGAACGAATCGGTAGAAACTAAGCAGAATATTTAATTGATTTATATGTTTGGGTGAGTTAAAAAATTGCTAACACCTTTTTCAAATGCATGGAATATATAGGGATTTATAACTTAATATAGAACATAAACCGGAGAAGTTCATCTTGTAAATAAGGGGACATACTTATGGAATTAGAATCAAATATTAAAGGAATTGTTTTATTAGAAAAGTTAATTGGCACTGGTAACAACAGTAAGGGGTGGATTAGAAAATGAAAATTGCAATAGTCTGTTTTGATAACTTTACTGATATAGATGTTTTTCTACCATGGGATTTATTAAATCGTGTACGTTTAGTTGGCGGTATTTCTGATTGGGACGTTCAACTATTAGGAACGGGAAAAACTCATATATCCATGTCTGGCTTACGCATTCCCATGACAGGAAGCATATCTGATATTCCGTCTGCTGACGCTGTAATATTTGCAAGTGGTAAGGGTGTACAAAATTTATATACAAATCAAGAGTATCTTAATAGCATTCATGTAGATCCTCAAAGACAATTAATAGGATCTATGTGTTCTGGTTCATTACTACTAGGAGCTAAAAAATTACTAACAGGTAAGAAAGCCACTACATATCCGTCCGTAGTAGAACAGCTTAAAGAATTTGATGTAGACGTTATTGAACAAAGTTTCGTAAACGAAGGAAATATCTCGACTGCTGCAGGCTGTTTTGCTGCTCAAGATCTCTCAGCCTGGATTATAAGAACCCTAATCAATGAAGAAATGGTCGATACTGTTCTAGAAACTGTTCAGCCCGTAGGCAAAGGTTTATATTTTTAATTTCAAATCAAGTTGAGGGATTGATTGCTCCTCAAAACGATAAAATGAGCCTTTTTGCTTGATGGCGACGTGATATGCCTCCAATTTCAATTTAATTAAATAAAAAACCCGTGAATCATTCACGGGTTTTCCTCTTAATAACTAATTGCTATTGTACCTTCACCTGCATGAACCGCAAATGAAATTGGTAATGGATATAGTTTAAAGTCCATTTCAGGGAATGCTTTTCTAATATCTGAAATCCATTCCTCAGCTCCATCTTTATCGTTAGCATGGAACATATGAAGTACTTTTGGTAATTCTTTTTCGAGTTCATTTTTAATGTATTCTCGACATTTTTGGATTTTGCGAACTTTCTTTTCAAGTAAAAGCTCTCCACCTTTTACTTCTAATATTAAGTTGACACTTAATAAACTTCCAAGTAAAAATTGAACTCCCTTTACACGTCCACTTGCGTAAAGGCCTTTTAAACTTTTCGGGAATACGTGGAAAGGTCTTCTTTTTTCATCTACTAATGTTTTGTGTATATCTTGTAACGTCATACCATCATTGTATAACGATTTCGCTTTTCTAATTAGTTCATCCATTGGATAACTTGTTGTTTCACTATCCAATACCGTTAATGGGAAACCTGCCATGTCTGCAGCTAACTTCATGTTTTGATAAGTTCCACTTACTTTTCCGCTAATAGCAACTGCAAATCCCTCTTCATATTCTTCTTTGCATTTCGAAAATAACTCTACCATTTCCCCTATGTTAGGTTGTGATGTAGTGACAGTTTTACCTTCGTTTAACGCATTATAGACGCGCTCACGCACACCTTCTTCACAATCTTTGTACGACACACCATCAATAATAACTTCAATTGGGATAACAAAGTTATCTCCTTCTGTTGTAAAACTCGCAGTTGTACTATCAGTAATCCAAGCAACACGCTTCATGTTGTTCCTCCCTTAATTCAATTCCTCTTTTCTGACTTTTCTATATATTTATGTTACGAAAAGAGAATATCCCTGTAATAGTAACAGGACTTTATTGTTTTGGCTATAGTAGATGGATATTAAATGTGAATATTTTTTGTCATTTTCACGAAAAAAAGAAGAAAACCGAAGTATTTGCCCGATTTTCTTCTTTTTATACATTATTTAAAGGTTTCATTATCTAAAATTACAACATAATCATTTGTCAATCGACCAGCTTCTTTCGTATAACTAACAAGTCTTTGTACGTTATCACAGCAAAGTTTCGCTCCCCATACGAGTAACGGTACGCCGATGAAGTCGATGTGAAATCTTCTAGAAAACAGACCACCGAAAGTCATTGGTAAAGGCACTGTTGGTGATGTATTAGAAAAAATAATCTTTTCATGACTTTGATAATGTTTTTGCAAAATCTCTCCTAAATGTTTCATCGCAGGTACAACGACTTTTGATGCACCACATCCAATTGTATAAACCGGATTACCATTTTCGTCTATTCCATGAAAAATGATTTTGCCCATATCCTCTGTTTTCAATTTATTAAAGTAATCTACATTCAAAATTTCTTCTTTCGTTAACTTACGATCCGTTGGTAATTTATTTAAATGATAAGCTGCAGCAAGTGAAGTTGAATGTGTTCCGCCAAAATCTGTATAAATGAATATCATATTATCATCCCTTGTTGTAAAAGTTCAATGTTATTTAGTATTACCGTTCACAGCATTGATAAACAAAGGATGAATGTATTTACAATTTTTTTGTTAATTCATTATATATTTTTGGGTTATACTATCGTCTATTTATTACGGTACATAATGTAATAATCGTAAGCATTATTAATAAAAATAAACAGACGTACTTTTGACTCGTACATCTGTTAGCATTTTTATTCAAAACAAACATATCTATTAACCCGTATGAACTGTTAGTTATCAATAGATTCTACACTTTTAGAATTAGTCTTATTTAATACTTGAATATTAAATTTACTAGCTAGTATTAAAGTGATTTTATAAATAAAATATCCTACAATAGAACCTATAACGTTAAAAACCACATCATCAATATCAGTAATACGTCCCCATCCACTAAATAAAGACTCTGTTAGTTGTAATAATTCAATACTAATTGATATAGCTAAACCTAATAAAATAGTGTTTTTAATTTTTTTGAATTTATCCCATATAATTGGTGCTAAAAATCCTAAAGGCATTAATAATAAAATATTTCCACCTACATTTCTTGCGATGAGACCAATCATAAATAGAACATCAACATCATAAGCAATTCCTATTTTACCAATATCTTTAATAATTGAAGCAAAGGGGATAATATTGATTGAAAGTCTTATATTCTCGATGCCCGTTGGAAAACCGATTGGTATAGGAAATAAAGTTATTGCAACAACCATACCAATATATATTACGAATAGAAAACTAATTAGTTCTTTCCACCAATTCACACCTTTTTTACTTTTCATTCCAATAAAAATACTTCGTACAATCAAATAACAGATAACTCCTACTATGATAAACACACTACCATTGATCATATACAAACTGTTAACACGCTTTCTAGTTAAAATACTTTTCAAAACAAAAACAATCGTGAACTCGTTTAAATTGTTTTCTTATCTCTTCTTTATTTTCACCTGTAAAA